>JAITDV010000225.1 GCA_031282385.1 Planctomycetaceae bacterium
AGCAAAAAATAACGTAATATTTCAGTAGAATTTACCCAAACCATACACCTGCCTGAAAGGCAAGATTAGGACAACCGTTGGTCATGGATCGACGCCATAAAATCCTGCCTTTCAGGCAGGAGAAAAAAAGGCGACTGAATAGTTACTTTGTCGGGTGTTGTTTTTTGTTTCTCAATCCTTTTCGGATGTAGTAAAAGATATATTCTTGGGCTATTCCTGCAAAATTTCCGAATTTTGTTGCGTCAAGGTTATTGTTGTAGTATTTTTTCGCCTTCTCCATCCAAGTGTCGATTGGAAATGCGTCCAATTTGCCCAATCCGAAAAGTAAAACGCAATTTGCTACTTTGGGACCAACTCCTCGCAATTGTAACAACTTTTCTCTTGCCTCGTTTGTGGGCAAATTTTTAAGTTCGTCAAGTTTTAATTTATTTTCTGCCACTTTTTGTGCTGCCGAAATCAAATATTCTGTTCGATAACCCAATCCGGTTTGCCGTAAATCCGATTCTTTCAATCTTGCAATCGTTTCCGCTGACGGAAACGAATAAAATTCTGTCCCGTCAAACTCAATCCGTTCCCCGCACAACACACAAATTTTAGCAATACTCGAACTAATCTTCGGAATATTGTTGTTTTGTGAAATAATATAAGACCCCAACATTTCCCACGCATCTTGTTTTAGAACACGCAACCCGCAACCGAATTCTATTGCAGCCAACGTAAACGGATGCGAGCCGAATTGCAACAAAATTTCGCCGTAATCACGCCCCAAATCAAAATAATTACGCCAAAACTCAACCGTACCAACCCCTCGCGCCCAAACCGACGCTCCATCACTCCAAACTCGAATCGGTAAACCACAAACGATACCGCGATATAAAATCTTCACAACTCCATTAGCACCGCAATTATTGTCAAAATTAGAAAAGGATGCTTCGCGTTGCCAACGAAAGCATTGACCGCAATCAAGTGTCGCCTCAAGTGACAACTCCGACGCCGAACTGATATAAGATTCAAAGATCAAATTTTCTGAATTTGATTTATTTTCAGTTGTTTTCAAACTGTTCACCATTAAATTTCGTTTACCTTAGCCTGCTCACGTGTGCGCTCTTGAGTCCCGCAAATTATAGTACAAGCTGTATAGGATTGGATTTGTTGTAGTGGGGATTTTGTTATTATATGTAGTAATCATTTGTTTCTTGTTCATGGATTTGGTCAAGAATATCTTGCAAGGTAATATTATTGAGATAATCTGTTATTACTTTTTTGAGTCCGTTGCAAATGTAGTCAAAGATTACTTCGGAATTTTGTCTACAATTTTCCCCGCCGATTCCTTGCAACTCTACAGGCGAAATACTGCGTTCCGTAATACCAAATATAAAACCGACTGTACATTTGTCTGCAGGGCGGGCAAGTTTATAACCGCCTTGAGAACCGCGATTGGTTAAGAGCAAACCGGCACGATTAAGATGCGATGCTATTTGTTCAAGATATTTCTTGGAAATTCCTTGACGGCCAGCAATGTCCCGCAATGAAATAAAACCTTCGCCGCTGTGTTCCGCCAAGTCAAGCAACATCTTCAAAGAATATAATCCCTTAGCCGATATTTTCATAACAACACCTCGAAATCATTCGCAAATAAACGAATGAATATAACGAACACAAATTAGAATTTTTGTAACAAAAAAGGCATTAATAAACTGTTCGCACTTTAAATCTCGTTTACTACTGCCTGCTTACCTAAATCGGAAAGCAGGCTTTTATGCTCTTGAGTCACATAATTTATAGTACGAGCAGGATAAAATTGGTTTGGAATAGAATTGTTGGACTGATTATTTCTTTTGTTTCAATTTGGCTTGGACACGCAAGGGAAGTCCTTGAATTTTTAGGAATCCGGTTGCGTCATCTTGGTCGTATGCTCCTCCGCCTTCCATTGTGGCAATACCTTCATCGTAGAGGCTATTTTCGCTTTGCCGGCTGACAACAATAATATTGCCTTTGTAGATTTCTAAAGTAACTTCTCCGGTTACGGTTTTTTGGGCTTCGCGGATAAAGGCGAGCAATGCCGTCATTTTGGCGTGGTACCAAAAACCATAATAAACCATTTCGGCAACTTCAGGAGAAAGACGATCTCTTAAATGCATAAGATCACGGTCAAGAGTCAATTGTTCTACATAACGATGAGCAGCATAAAGCAATGTCATACCCGGTGCTTCATAGACTCCGCGACTTTTCATGCCGACAAAACGATTTTCAACCATATCAATTATTCCGATTCCGTTTCGACCGCCTATTTGGTTGAGTTCTTTGATTATGTTTACGGCGTTGGATTTTTGACCGTTGACAGATACTGGCAAACCGTTTTTGAAACAAATTGTAACTTTTTCGGTTTTATTCTGTGCTTTTTGCGGTTGGACACACATTCTGAAGTCAATCTTATCCATCCCGCAAACATCAAGACGTTCAAGAATACCCGCCTCATAACTTATATGCAAACAATTTTCATCGCTGCTGTATGGTTTTAGACGAGATACCTGAACGGGGATTTTTTTTGCTTCGCAATATTCTATCATTTCGCCTCTGCCAGGGAATTTTTCACGAAATTCACGATTTCGCCAAGGCGCAATTACTTCAATATCAGGATTCAACGCTTCTGCGGCAAGTTGAAAACGGCATTGATCATTTCCTTTGCCGGTTGCACCGTGAGCGAATGCCGTTGCACCGACTTCAGATGCAATACGTAAACATTCTTTTGCAATTATTGGTCTTGCAATTGAGGTTCCGAGAAGATAGACGCCTTCGTATTTCGCTTGAAATTGTAATATGGGAAAAGCAAAATCGCGGCACATTTCATTTTGGACGTTAACAACTCGTGTGGTTGTTGCGCCGATTTTTTTGGCTTTATCAATAATAGCTTCGCGGTTTTCGCAAGGTTGACCCAAGTCAACATAAACCGCGTGAACTTCGTAACCTTGTTCTTTAAGCCAACACAAAATCACAGAAGTATCAAGACCGCCGGAATACGCCAACACACAACTTTTTTTCTTTTTTGTTCTCATTTTTCTAAAATTATTTTAGATTGTTCACAACTTAAATTTCGTTTGATGTTGTCTGTTTACATACTGTCAAGCATTGATGTTTTTGCGCAATTGAACAACGCAATTTACAAGACAAACAACTCGAAAATAATTATAACTGCAAAAAAAGTTTCGTAAATCCTTACATTGGCGGATAACTCTTGTATATCGCTCGTACTATAAATTGCGGGACTCAAGAGCGTAAAAGCCTGCTTTCCGGTAAGTAAGCAGGCGATGGTAAACGAAATTTAAAGTGTGAACAGTTTAAAAATTGTCGCCAGTAAAAAAAACATAACAATATAAAATAAACAAAAGTAAACAACTCTTCTTTATCAAATTCCCCTAATAAACTTCTAACGCCTTTTCCTTAATCCCTAACCTCTAATCACTCCCGCTTCAATCAAGATTACATTTTCGTAAAGTTTGAATTTCAGATGACGGAGATGTAGGGAGAAAGTGGCGGAAATTGTTGTAGGTTGGTTACGAAATGGTGGTTTTTTGGTTTTTGGGGAAAAATTTGAAAGAGGTTTTTTTGAGAATAGTTTGATTTTGTAAGGGATTGTTGAGTTTCTTTTGATCTTTCTTTTTTGTAGGATTCTTAATGGCATGTTTAATGCTCATTTTGTCAAGATATTGTTTGTCCTCGAAAGTTTGTTGAGGCAAGTAATATAAACTGTTCACACATTAAATTTCCGTACCACCACTTGCTTACCTATCAGAAAGCATGCTTTTACGTTCTTGAGTCAGTCAATTTATAGTACGAGCAGTATGTAGTAAACCCGAAATCAAATTGACCGATCACGGTTCACCAAATTTGAAGCCGTTTTTTGTGTTTTTTACATGCGGGTATTTGAAGTGTATTTGAAATTTTAATTTCGGAAGTTGCCCAAGCTAATTTGTGCAAACAGAAAAATATTATGCGAAAAATTGCTATTTACGGAAAAGGCGGTATCGGAAAATCCACAACAACTCAAAATACTGTTGCCGCTCTTGCTGAGATGGGTAAAAACATGATGGTTGTCGGGTGCGATCCTAAAGCTGATTCTACGAGATTGTTGCTTAACGGGCTCGCACAAAAAACTGTGCTTGATACGCTCCGAACAGAAGGCGAAGACCTTGATCTGGACGATGTGGTTAAGTGCGGTTTCAAAGGAACACGTTGTGTTGAGTCCGGCGGACCTGAACCCGGCGTAGGTTGTGCGGGACGCGGGATAATTACTTCAATAAACTTGCTCGAACAACTTGGAGCTTTTGATCCGAAATATAAACTTGATTATACGTTTTATGACGTACTGGGCGATGTTGTCTGCGGCGGGTTCGCAATGCCAATAAGAGACGGTAAGGCAGAAGAAATTTATATAGTTTGTTCCGGCGAAATGATGGCAATGTACGCGGCAAATAATATTTGCAAAGGCATCAGAAAGTTTGCAGAAGCGGGTACGGTTCGTTTGGGCGGATTGATTTGTAATAGCAGGAAAGTTGATCGCGAGGCGGAGTTGATAATGGCGTTGGCATCGCGCCTTGGCACACAGATGATTCATTTTGTCCCGCGAGATAACATGGTTCAACGCGCCGAAATAAACAAAAAAACAGTAATCGACTACGACGCAACCGTACCACAAGCAGACGAATACCGAAAACTCGCAAACGCAATCGAAAAAAATACGCTTTTTGTTGTTCCTAATCCGCTTGATATTTCGGAATTGGAAGCGTTGTTGATGGAATTTGGAATTGCGGATTGATTAGATTAATTTGCACGCAAAATTTTATATATTATATCTTTTCTCTAACCTAAAAATACACCAACACAACAAAAAACATACAACAAAAACCGCCTTTAACTCCTCCGAGACCACACCCCTAACCCCTCCGAATGAGGGGAATAATTCCCCACCTTCGGAGGGGTCAGAGGTGGTCTCCTACAGGTTAGCGAAATGGTCTATTGATCGTGCTATAAATTGCGTGATTCAAAAGCGTCAAAGCCTGCTTTCCTATAGATAAGCTGGCAAAGGTAAACGAAATTAAAGTGTGAACAATTTAAAACCGCTCAATATTTTTGCAATAAAATTTGTGATAAGTAACAAACAAAATGACAATTGAATTATTGATTCAATGAACCTTTAACTTTATAAAACGAATATGTTGATGATACGTGCTATTATTCGACCGGAAAAATCTGATGCGGTGTTGGCGGCACTAATGGCGGACGGATTTCCGGCAGTTACAAAAATAACGGTTGCCGGACGCGGAAAACAACGCGGTATAAAAATCGGAAATGTTACCTACGACGAAATTCCGAAAGTGATGTTGTTGATGGTAATCAAAAATAAAGACAAAGATTTTGTTGTCGGCAAAATTATTGAGGTTGCCCGTAGTTCGCAAGGCGCATTCGGCGACGGAAAAATTTTCATTTCACCGGTGGACGAAGTTTACACGGTAAGCTCCGGACTCAAAGAAACGGAGGATTAAAATATGAAAGAAGTCATGGCAATCATACGAATCGATAAAATCAATAAAACAAAAGATGCGTTGATGAGTGTCGGCATCAGTTCAATGCATGTGAAAGATGTGTTGGGACGCGGCAAGGGACTTGTAGATATGTTACGGCTTGATGGCGCAGAAAAATTGTGGGAAGAAAAGATGGAGGAACTTGGATCGGTTGGGAGGTTGATTCCGAAACGCAAAATTTCAATTATCGTGCCGGATAAACTCGTTCAAAAAGTCGTCAAAACAATCATCACAACAAACCAAACCGGAAAAAGCGGCGACGGAAAAATTTTCGTCATGCCCGTAACAAATTCCATCAGAGTAAGAGACGCACAAGTCGGCGAAGAAACATTGGACGAATAGTAAATGCTCTTGAGCTGCGCAATTTATAGTACAAACAATAGGACTTGGGTAACAGAATTGTTGACGATAATAAACAAACGACTGAATAGATAAAATTACACAAAAATTAAAAACACATAACATTCTACTGATTAGTTACCTTGTTTTTTGATCTTTGTTGATTGATATTGACATTGAAATAACAATCAACCGAATCAAATTCAAATCAATTATAATTGAAAAAATCAAATAAAATGGAATTAGAACTTTATCAATTGTCCGTACCTGGCGAACAATTTCGAGAAGATGTTGTTGAGGCATATTCTCCGAAGTTGGGAAAAAAGCGGCGGCGGCAGATTGTAGTCAACAAAATTGACGAAGGCGACGTAGTACCGGAAATCATGGCAAATACACGAACAGCACCCGGAATAATTAGCATGAGAGGTTGTGCGTATGCGGGTTGCAAGGGCGTGGTTTTGGGACCGACGCGGGATATTTTGCAGATAACTCATGGACCGATAGGTTGCGGATTTTATAGTTGGCTGACAAGAAGGAACAAAACACGACCAAATTCTCCCGACGCAGAGAACTATATGACTTACGCAATGTCAACCGACTTGCAAGAAGACGAAATTGTTTTTGGCGGAGAAAAAAAACTCATGGCAGCAATTGACGAAGCCGTAGAACTATTTCATCCCAAAGCAATCGGGATTTTCGCAACTTGTCCTGTAGGATTAATTGGAGACGATGTTCATGCGGTTGCAAGGGCGGCGGAAGAAAAATATCCGGGAATAAATATTTTCGGATTCTCTTGCGAAGGCTACAAAGGAGTCTCCCAATCAGCGGGACACCATATCGCAAACAATAAAGTTTTTACCGACGTTGTAGGACAAATCGACAAGCCGAAAGAAGGAAAATTCACTCTAAATATTCTTGGCGAATACAATATTGGCGGAGACGCATTTGAAATTGAGCGTATTGCCGCAGCGTGCGGTTTGACATTGCATTCGACATTCTCAGGCAACTCAATCTACGACGAATTCGCATCCGCTCACACGGCTAATTTGAATGTTGTCATGTGCCACAGGTCAATAAATTATCTTGCCGAAATGATGGAATCCAAATATGGCATCCCTTGGTTCAAAGTTAATCTCGTCGGCGCCGAAGCAACCGCAAAATCATTCCGAAAAATCGCAAAATTCTTCAACGATGCAGAATTGATCGCACGAACCGAAAACGTTATCGAAACCGAAATGGCAATTGTCCAAAAAATACGCGACGAAATCAAACCGCGTTGTGAAGGCAAAACTGCAATAATTTTTGTCGGCGGTTCGCGCGCACATCATTATCAAGAATTGTTGAGAGAAATCGGCGTAATAACAATTGCCGCCGGCTATGAATTTGCTCATCGCGACGATTATGAAGGTAGAAAAGTTTTGCCAGATATAGTTGTCGATGCAGATTCGCGTAATATTGAAGAGTTGACGGTTACGCCAGATGAAACCAGATACAAGCCGCGAATAACCGCTGAACAAAAAGCTGCCCGCGAAGCCGAAGGTTTCACATTCAACGATTATCGCGGCATGATGCCGGAAATGCCCGCGGGAACTTTGGTAATCGATGATTGCAACCAATACGAAATTGAAAAGTTGATAGAGTATTATCACCCCGATCTGGTTTGCGCCGGCATAAAAGAAAAATATATTGTACAAAAACAAGGTATCCCAATGAAACAATTGCACAGCTACGATTACATGGGACCTTTTGCCGGTTTCAAAGGCGCCATCAACTTCTACCGCGAAATCGACAGACTACTGAATTGCAACGCCTTCAAATTCATAAAAGCTCCTTGGGACGAATCACCGGAGTTGACAGCAACCTATGGTTCTCTCGGTTAACTAATTTTGATCCGAATCCAAACAAACATTTAGAATTCGCTAACATATACTAGACCTTTTCTCTAACCTAAAAATACATCAACGCAACAAAAAACATACAACGAAAAACCGCCTTTAACTACTCCCTGGTTCGCGAAAAGGTCTAATGTTCGTACAATAATTCACGAAACTTAACCCAAACAAAACTAAAATGCTTTTACGCCACACTCCCAAAGGTTTCTCAGAACGCAAAGCACTCACAATAAACCCAGCGAAAACTTGCCAACCGATTGGCGCAATGTACGCTGCACTTGGCATACATAATTGTTTGCCGCACAGTCATGGTTCTCAAGGTTGTTGTGCGTATCATAGAAGCAGTTTGACCAGACATTACAACGATCCGATAATGGCAAGCACATCTTCGTTCTCTGAAGGTTCGTCTGTATTCGGCGGTCAAGCTAACTTGCTTGAAGCGTTTTCAAACATATTTACGCTCTACAATCCCGATATTATTGCCGTCAACACAACATGCTTGTCTGAAGTTATTGGAGATGATCTTGTGCAAATTATCAAAAAGGCTTACGAAGAGAAAAAAATTCCTGAAGGCAAAATTGTTATCCACGCCAACACGCCGTCATTCACCGGTTCGCATATTACCGGTTACGCCAACATGACAGCCGCAATGGTAAAATACTTTGCCAAAAATTCCGGCAAACGCAATGGAAAAATCACATTGATTCCGTCTTTTATTGAGCCGAGTGATATGACAGAAATTAAACATCTCGTCTCAACAATGGGAATAAATTACATTATGTATCCTGACACAAGCGATGTTGTCAACAGTCACATGGACGGACATTTTCGGATGTATCCCAAAGGGGGTTGTCCGAAGGAAAGTATAATTGCGTCAGGTGATTCCGACGCGGCAATTGCTATCGGAAGACTTGGAACAATGGCTGCAACCGGATTGCTTGATACACAATGCAAAGTTCCCGTAAATGCGGTTGACTTGCCGATAGGAATTACGGCAACAGATAAGTTTGTTGACATGATACGCAAGATCGCGGGTGTAGGTGTGCCGGAAGAGTTGCGCAAGGAGCGCGGACAACTTGTCGACGTGCTTTGCGATATGAATCAATACACGTATGGTAAAAAAGTATCGTTGATAGGTGATCCTGATATTTTGTTATCAATGGTTCAATTCTGTCGTGATGTTGGGATGGAGGTTTTGCATGTATTGACTGGCACGCCGCAGGGCAAGTTGAAGTTGGAGGAACGTATCAAGGAAATTTGCGGAGAAAATGTTATTGTCAAAGCAGGTTTACAATGCGACATGTTCATGTTCCATCAATTGGTTCAAAACAATCCACCAGATTTGATCATGGGCAATACATATTGCAAGTATATTTGTCGCGACATGGATATTCCGTTGTTGCGAATAGGATATCCAATTTATGATCGCATAGGACAATCCTATATCCCAATCACCGGCTATCGCGGCGGACTGCACTTACTCCTAAAAATCCTCTCAATTTTCATGGATAAACAAGATAAAGATGCAGAAGAAGAAAATGTTGAACTAATAATGTAACAAAAAATAAAGTTGACAAAAATTGCATGACTAAAGAACGTAAAAGCCTGCTTTACGGATAGGTAAGCAGGCGAAAGGAAAGGAAAGTTAATGTGTGAACAGTTTAATAAGTAAAATAAAACAACTAAATTTCTTATTACAAACCGCATTCATCAGAACAACAAAAACAAAAGAAAATGTAGAAATTTATCATTACTATTTGACTGAAACGAAAATCTTTCATTGAGGATGTAAACAGGAACTCTGATTAGTACTGTTATAATTTTTATATCTAGTTGTCACTGAAGAAGTCATTTGGTGCTATAAATTCTGGGCTTATATGGTTGCAATTTAGAGTTATAATTTGCAATATAGTTATTGTTTTATCCGAGATTTTCCTTAAAACCTTGCAAATATTAGACCTTTTCTCTAACCAGTAGGAGACCACCCCTGACCCCTCCGAAGGAGGGGAATTATTCGCCTCCGAAGGAGGCGTCTCCTTATTCGCCTCACTCGGATGTTTCTTCTTATTCGCCTCCTTCGGATGTTTCACCTTATTCGCCTCACGGATGTTTCTTCTTATTCGCCTCCTTCGGAGGCGTCTTCTTATTCCCCTCCTTCGGAGGGGTTAGGGGTGGTCTCGGAGGAGTTAAATGCTGTTTTTCGTTGTAGGTTTTTTGTTGCGTTGATGTATTTTTAGGTTAGAGAAAAGGTCTATTATGTACAAAATAGGTTTTTAGAAGTTGC
This sequence comes from Planctomycetaceae bacterium, assembly GCA_031282385.1. Classification (GTDB taxonomy): domain Bacteria; phylum Planctomycetota; class Planctomycetia; order Pirellulales; family Thermoguttaceae; genus WRKP01. Next base: position 10,098 of record JAITDV010000225.1, read on the forward strand.
TTTTAGTAGTTCATTTAGAAATGATCTTGGATACGCAAGGTTCAGACGTTCAAAAGATTCACCGCCTTCACCGAAAATATAACCGCTCTCAAAAAAAATTCCGTTACGCCGTAACAATCTTTCCCGCTCTATTCCGCTAATTCCCATTTTCTCAAAATTTAACCATTGCAAATACGTTCCCTGCAATTGAAAAACTTCTATCTGCGGAATTTTTGTTTCAATAAATCGTTTCACAAACTCATGATTACCGTAGATATATTGTAACAATTTATCAAGCCATTTCTCCGCTCTATTATACGCTGCAATTGTTGCCGCTGCAGCAAAACAGTTTGGCGAATGAAAACCGAAATCATGCGATTGACGTACAAAACGATTACGCATCACTTCATTGGGAATAATGATATTTGAAATTTGCAATCCGCACATATTGAACGATTTCGACGGCGAAGTACAAACAATCACATTATTACGCAACTTTTCCGCCAATGAACAATAACTCGTATGCCGATACGGTGGAAAAGTTATGTCCGCATGAATTTCATCCGATAAAACAATAATCTCATGCCTCTCACAAATCAACGCAATACGTTCTAAATCTTCTTTTGTCCAAACTTGACCGATAGGATTGTGTGGATTGCAAAGAATAAGCATTTTTGTTCCCGCTTCCGACGCCTTCAATTCCAAATCATCAAAATCAATCCTATAGCTGTTGTTGTCTCGAATCAACGCATTATTGATAACATGTCTGCCTAACGATTTTATTGACGCATGAAATGGACGATAAACCGGCATTTGCACAATCACACCGTCTCCTAAACTTGTGAAAGCCGCAATCGCATAATGAATCGCCGCAACAACTCCAGGTGAAAGTGTCAACCAATCACGCTTAACTTCCAAATCATGCCGACGACCTAACCACGAAATCACCGCCTCAAAATACTCCGGCATCGGCATCGTATAACCATAAACTAATCGCGATGCCGCATCACAAACCGCTTCGACTATCTCCGGCGCCATCTTAAAATCCATGTCCGCAATCGAAACCGCAAATAAACGACTGGAAAATTGCCCGCCGCAAAATTCAATTCCATTTGCCCGTTTTGCATTTTCCCATTTGATTGATCCTTGATCAAAACGCTCAACCAAATTGTCAAAATCATAATCAGATTCTGCAAAACAATTATCATCAAATAATTTCATAATTATTAATCGTTACAAAAAATTAAAGTGGTTTTATACTGTTCGTATTAGACCTTTTCGCTAACCTGTAGGAGACCATCCCTGACCCCTCCAAAGGAGGGGAATAAGAAGATGCTTCCGAGGGATGCGAATAATTCCCCTCCTTCGGAGGGGTTAGGGGTGGTCTTGGAGGAGTTAAAGGCGGTTTTTTGTTGTAGTTTTTTTGTTGCGTTGATGTATTTTTAGGTTAGAGAAAAGGTCTATTGTTCACACTTTTTTTGTCTCTTTTATTCAACTGAAAAATATTTCATCCATAGACGAATTAAACGTTATTTTAGAAAAAATCGTAAAATTCGTTATAGATGTATTGTAAATTGTCCGATTAAGCCGTAAGTGTCCGTTGTCGGACAAACAAAAAACTGTGGGTAAATTACTTGGTGTTGGAGATACAGTTTATTTGGAATATACCGAACACACTTTAGAATTCAACGGAGCAAATTCATTAAAACGGTTTTTTAGGTAAACTCACGTGTGTTGCCTAAGATTAAAGTGTGAACAGTTTAGTAAATTGCGGTATGACATTTCATATCCATTTTTATAATTACTTGCACAACAATGTGAGCCGATTAGTCCGGTTAAGATTTGGTTTATGCTTTGTTTTATCTTCAATCTATCCGGTTTATTCCTACACATTAAGAGGATGCAATGACTAACGAACAGTATAACAAAATTTCAACTTCAAGCGAGCTGTCCTTACCTGAAAATTATTCAGGACAAATATTCAAAAACAGTTTCATGGACGATTTTTACTCCAGCGAAACCGAACTCAATACAGGTATTAAAAATTCAGCCGAAAACAATATTCCGCACGGAATAATTATCGCGCGTATGCCCGATCTCGGAGACTGCAAACCAATACCAAACGGAACCTCAGATAAAGATCGCTACGCCAATAATAATCGTTGCACTAATAATAATTCAACGCAACAAGTCGGTTTGTTTGAATTTTTGAGGAATTTCATCTCAAGAATTTTTAGATTAAATTCCACTCTTGCAAGCAATTATACCGGCGATCATTCTATTTCATCATATTATACACAATTCGCTAAATCAAATGTTAATTTTTCAAGATTGATTATTGTTGGGATAATTGTTCTGTTTTGCGGAATAGGATTAATTGTGCAAAATCAAATAAACAAAAACAACAACTCAAAAGATATTGACGATCAAATTATCGTTACAAAAAATAATTATGATACTATAGCAAATACCGGTAATACAACCGATAATAACTCCAATAACAACTTATCGCATCAAACATTAAAAAATACAACGTTGAATAATGCTGTATCTGACAATGCTGTTGCGTCAAATATAAATACACAAAAAAATAATCAATCCGATACAAATTCAAACCCCAAAAATAAGCCGAATTTCAATACTGACAAACCAGATTCTCAATCCGCTAATACTACAACCAAACCAAACCAAACCACAACTACTTCTATTTGGGATCGTTCTATTACTGATAATTATTCACCTTGGATGAAAAACGGACAAATTTCTTTGGACAACAACCCCGAATCCGAAAACAATCCAAATATAAACACCCGCACATCAGAAAATCACAACAACGTAATTACACAAACCAGTACCGCAAAAATTCAACCGCCCAAAATATCAACACCTTATCCGTCCGGTACAAATCCAAATCAACAATCCAATACAACATTGGCAACATCACAACCGCGTGGCAGTTATTATTACGGTATGAATAACAATTCCAATTCCAGTCGAGCAACACCTCCGCCTTACGCTAATTCAATGTCTATTCCGATGTCGAATCCTAATATATTTCATGCGCCGCCGGTTTCGCATGCCGGTGCGTCACAAGGACGGATTGCGGTTGTAGAAACGCCGGATACTTATCGAAATTTTTATGGCAATCGTACCGACTTGAGAACCAGTTCAAGTGTCACACGACCGCCTACTTACACTTATCCAACGCAACCGGCTGGAGCAATTGCACCTGTCCAACCGCCATTGACCGCTTCCAATTATCAATTGACAAATCATTATCCGAATCCAGCATATCATCAACCTGCACCCACTTATCAATCGACTCCAATTTACCCGACTTCAACTCATAATCCGAATGCCGCTTATCCCAATAATACTTATAAAACTTATCCGACCACATCTTATCCCAATACTGTTTATCCTGCCGCGACTTATTCAGGCGGCGGTTATCCGAATGGAACTTATCCGAACGGAACTTATCCGAATGGGACTTATCCGAATCCGAATTTGCCGTATGCTGTTTCAAGATAATTATTCAGTTTGCGTTGAGAGTTTATTTTTCCGTTCAGTTAGAAACGGAAAATGAAAATATCATTTCAAAAGAATTTTGCTTGCAAGTAAAAAAAAAGAATTAGGTGTTAGGAATTTAGAGAAACAATTCATAATACCTCTTTTGTATAAGTACAATATAATTAATAGACCTTTTCCCTAACCTAAAAATACATCAACGCAACAAAAAAACTACAACGAAAAACCGCCTTTAACTCATCCGAGACCACCCCTAACCCCTCCGAAGGAGGGGAATAAGAAGACGCCTCCTAGGGAGGCGAATAATTCCCCTCCTTCGGAGGGGTCAGGGGTGGTCTCCTACATGTTAGCGAAAAGGTCTAATGTAACAATATATTTTTATCAACTGTGATTTTGCGTTTTCTCTCTGGACTTTTGCCAAATACATAACAACTTTTATTAAAAGAGCAGAAGATTAAATCTTACTCAATTTCGGCATATATTTTGAACCCAAAAAATACAGAAATTATTGAAACGGAAATTATGAAACCCTTGTTTTTACGGTAAATTATTTTTGGCAAAATAATATTTGATGCAATAATATGACAAAAATCAGGGAATAGGAACGAATCAGACAAAAAAGCGGCACTCCAAAATAAACGTAACTATTCAACCGTATTAATAAACCACCCCTAACCCCTCCAGAGGAAATTCCCCTCCCAAAGGCGTGGAACATTAGACCTTTTCTCTAACCTAAAAATACATCAACACAACAAAAAACCTACAACAAAAAACCGCCTTTAACTCCTCCGAGACCACCCCTAACCCCTCCGAAGGAGGGGAATTATTCCCC
>JAITDV010000284.1 GCA_031282385.1 Planctomycetaceae bacterium
GGGGTGGTCTCGGAGGAGTTAAAGGTGGTTTTCGGTGTAGTTTTTTTGTTGTGGTGGTGTATTTTTTGGGTTGGGGAAAAGAAACGCTGGACCTTTTCGGTAACTTGTAGGAAAACCACCTTTGACTCCTCCGAGACCACCCCTGACCCCTCCAAAGGAGGGGAATAAGAATACGCCTCCGAAGGAGGCGAATAAGAAGAAGCCTCCGAGTGAGGCGAATAATTCCCCTCCTTCGGAGGGGTTAGGGGTGGTTAGCGAAAAGGTCTAGTGTAAATTTGCAGACAAAATGAATTTTTAGATTTGTCCTCTTTTCATTGCGATTATTCCGCTTCTTACTAATTCTATTATCCCAAAAGGCGCCATCGCTTCAATAAAACCTTTTAATTTTGACTCATTGCCCGACACTTCAATCATCATGCTTGTTGACGCAACATCCACCACTTTTGCCCTGAAAATTGAAACCATTTCCAAAACTTTACTTCTTGCCCCAGGCAACGCCCCCACACGAATTAACATCAAATCACGTTCTACAAACTTATCATCCGTCATATCTTCAACCGTTATTACAGTAACTATCTTTTGTAATTGTTTAATAACTTGCTCTACTTGCTCTGTAATTTTCTTTTCGCCCACCACTGTAAAAGTCATACGTGATAGTTTTGGATCTTCCGTTTCCCCCACTGCTAAACTGTCAATATTGTAACCCCGCGAAGCAAGCATTCCCGAAATATGAGACAACACCCCCGGAACATTTTGAACGTATGCCGAAATAACGTGACGCATAAAATTAAAAATAATATAATTGATTGACTAATTGACTATACCGATTACCGATATACTGTTCGTACTATAAGCTGCGCGATTCACGAGCGTAAAAACCTGCTTTCAGATAGGTAAACAGACGAAGGCAAACGAAATTTTACGTGTGAACAGTTCAATTAATACTTGTGAAATTTGCCAAGATACCTATTGCAAACAGTCCAAAAACAAATTTGCCCAAATTGCCCAAAAACATTCCCTGACGCCTCAAGCAAGGCGACACATTCTATCGATACTCGCCCTTTTGTCAATATCAGCAACACAAATTTATACCGCACAGAACACACCGCAAATAAAAAAGAAACCCTAAAAAACTCAATCTTGCACAAAACAAATCGCAAAACCAATCGACCAATCCCAACACCATTTCACCCGAAATACAAGATTCGGGTGAAATGATTTGAAATTCTATTCAGTTTTTTGACGAATCTCTTCCGCAATTGAGTAAACCTTGCCCGCCTTGTTCCTATTTGCAACAATCAATTCGGCAATTATACCCACAGAAATAAATTGTCCGCCAAGTAACAAAGAAGCAATACTATATTCAATTGCCGGAAAATGATCTTTTAGATGAACCGGATTGCAAAGTCCAAATAACTCAAACACCCGCGAACCAACCCACATAGTCGCCAAACACGTCAAAATAACTAAACCTAACGTCATTGCCAACAAGCCAATTGTACCAAGCAAATGTTGCGGTCTCTGCCCGTACCCTGTCAAAAACCAAACCGTAAACAAGTCAAGAAATCCCTTGACAAAACGTGTAAAACCATACTTTGAATGCCCGAATTGCCTTGCCCGATGCGCAACAACCTTCTCGCCAACCCGATACCCCCGCGCCGACGCCAACACCGGCACAAAACGATGCAACTCCCCATAAAGCACAACCTCATCAAATATCTCCCGACGATAACACTTCATCCCACAATTATGATCATGCAACTTCACGCCAGTCATATAACTGACCATCGCATTAAAAAAACGCGACGGAATAACTTTGTGCCAAGGATCATGCCTGACTTGCTTCCAGCCGCTTATTACATCCAAATTTTCATCTTGCAATTGCAAAAGAAAAGCCGGAATCTCATGAGGATCATCTTGCAAATCCGCATCCATCGTAATCACAATCTCACCACCCGCCGCCTCAAATCCGGCATTAAGAGCTGCCGCCTTGCCAAAATTACGGCGAAATCTTATTCCACGAACCCGCACATCATCTTGAGAAAGCTGCTGCACAACTTGCCACGATCGATCCCGCGAACCGTCGTCAATAAATATCATTTCAACATCATATTTATTGGTTTCGGCAACCTCAGATATTTCCCTGTGAAGCTCTATCAAACTTTCTTCTTCGTTGTAAACGGGAATAACTATTGACAGTTTCATATTAAATTTGGGTTAAGGTTTAAACTGCTTGCACAAAAAATTCCGCTCACCTATCGGAAAACAGGCTCTGACGCACTTGAATCAAGTAATTTATAGTACAAGCAGACTTCCAATGTTTCACTCTTTTGAATATTTGCAAATCAAATTACGCCGGTTGACCTGATCGGAATGCAAACTTTCACGCTCTTTAGCCACACAATTTATAGTACAATCCGTTTGAAATTGAGTGTTGCCAAATAAACATCAAACGTCTATCTTAAATTAGACAAATATTCAAAAACTCCGATAATTATTAGCCCACAACAAAAAAAGTCAACATACTTACAATCCTGAACATATTACTTCCTACAAGATATTTACTTCATCCAAGATATTAGACCCTTTTTCTAACCTAAAAATACATCAACACAACAAAAAAACTACAACGAAAAACCGCCTTTAACTCCTCAGAGACCACCCCTAGCCCCTCCGAAGGAGGGGAATAAGAG
>JAITDV010000345.1 GCA_031282385.1 Planctomycetaceae bacterium
TGGATCAATTGCTTCTCGACTGTTTAATATAAACGCAAGAAATAATTCTGCTCTATCTTTTCTCTTAAACTTGTACTTAACATTATTTTTGTCAATATAAGAATTAAACGACAAAGAGCGGTAAATTCTTCCATCTGCTCCCAAAGTAGTAAAAACATCAGTTCCAATTTTATCATCCTCACCCCTCGTCGAAGGGTAAGGCGGAACTTTAGGAAAGAAACTTTTCTCCTTACAAATTTTATTTGTCGTTTCTATTTCTAATAGTAATTCCTTTACTATCGCATCTGTTGCCCAAACTGCCGTCTCGTCTTCCGCAATGGATAACATACTTCCAAGACAAAAGAATATTGATAACGCAAAAAAAACAATTATACGTTTGTAATTTAATCTCATAATAATTTTTCTCCTATTTTTTTATTGGACCTTTTCTCTAACCTGAATGTGACCACCTCTCGCCCTTCCCAAATAATGATGTTTTCTTATTGTCATGGCTAGGTTAGCGAAAAGGTCTATTTTGTATGGCATTATGGTTATTTGGTAGGGTGTTCAAAAGATTTTTTACTTCTATTTTTTTACGTGTTATGATCATCTTTGTCACCATTTTTAGTTCAATGAGATAAGAATTTTTTATATGCACAAAAATCAAACATTGCCATTTTTGATTTTTGTCATTTATTGTTTGCTTAATTTGGCAAAACAAATATGTTATAAAGAAAATCATGACCTAAATAAAAAACAAACACAAAGTCCTTTTGAACACCCTAGTTATTGGGTAATACGTATGGGATGTAAGGTGTCCATGTTTTTGTGGGAGCGTCTGAACTCTCGCTTACACTGGTTAACTCTGTTTTACGAATTGTTATTATGTATTTTTCTCCATGTTTTTTAATATTCATAATAGAAGTCACACCATTAACTTCTGCCCCAGAATTAGGTAATGTGTTATTGTTTTCAGTCACATAATATCGAATTGGCAAATCAATTTTTACTGCACCCGTTTTAGGTTCTGATTTCGGTAATCCATGTGACGTTGGTATTCCAGTTCTATCAATATCCTTTGAAATATTTAAGAATGGTCCATCAATACGGTTTTTGCTTGTCTCGTATGTTGTCTTGCAAGAAAAGTGTTTGGAAGGAGGATTTGATGGAGGATGTAAAGAACCAACTATACGTAATTTGGCAAAATAATTTGTTGCTTCGTTTGAATCGCCCTCATATTCAGCGTAGCCAGGCATTCCATATGATTTTTTATCTCCCCACTCCATTGTGCGTAAATTCATAAACGAAACATTGAAAGGCTCAATAACATAACGACCAACTAATGAAAATCCATAAGTATTAATTTCATGATAATAACCTCCTCTTCTACAATTTGGATCATCGATCAGATAAATACTTGTTGGTTTAACAACTGTTGCAGTAACTTTTTCTTCACCGAGGTCAATTGTACCGTTTTTTGCTTTGATAGTAACAAGTGCCGTTCCAGCTTTGGCATACACTTGAAATCCTGTCTCACTTGTCATTTTCATTACGTCTATTGGTTGTGTATCGGAGGAGTCAATTGTGTACTGTTGTGAGTTGTCAAACGACCACGCTTCAATTGTTCCAGTTTCGCCAAGCCCAAAATCATACGTAGCATGTCCAGGAAAATCATCTTTTGAGATCATTTTTATTTTGAATTTCCCTGTTGTTGTTTTAAATGTGCAATTTACTGTTTTTGAGTAAGGACCGAATTTTAAGACATTCCCGCTTCCATCAGTTTTCTTTTTACCTGTTACTTTATCCAACTGATCGTATATAACGGAAACCTTAAACGTCAGTCGCCATTGTTCGACATACGGCGATGACGTCTTAGCCGACCACGAATTAGTATTATCCGTTCCCGTAGTAATGGTAACAGTTGGATCATTCGGAGGAAGCGGTACCGGAATAACACGTACACAAGACCACACGGGATCAACTGGTCTAACTTCGTTATTTTCTAACGACGCCGGATCAACCGAAGCTGTTATTGCATACTTTGCAGTATTATTTCCAAGATTTTCAGCCTCGCCATGCGCTTTGACTTTAACTGTTTGGTGGTCAGTGGAAATCATAACTGATACTATCGGAAAATCAGCCGCATGACAAAAAGCTGATACGAAAACAGCTATTGATAACACAAACCAAAAACTAATTTTTGACATAAATTTTCTCCTAAAAATTAATTGTTTATTTTTTCTGTTTTTCATACGATTCAATTGCATCACGTTGTTCGGGTATGCGATGTAAAAACTTTGCGTGTCCTCTTTTCATGAAAGCTTTCCATCCTTGACGTTGGTCTTCGTCCCATTGGTTCAAGTACCATTTTATTGCTTTGGCTAATTGTTCAACATTTTCTTCTTCATTTGAATAAGCGATTGCGGCTTGGTATGCTGCGATACGGTTTTTGCGCTGTACTTCAATTCCGCCTTTGACAGCGTATTTATCATCGAGCAACTTCCAAAGTAATGCGGTTTTATGTCCGTTTGTGGTTTCGTAAACTTTCTTCGGCAACGGCGGCGGATCATAATACGTTGCTGGAAGGCATGGAATCCCGAAATTCATTCTTTCTTCATAAGTCGGTTTGCCATGAAGCCGATCAATTGAAACCGAAGATACTATTGTATTGAAGCTATAATTCCTATCAATTTTGACAAAATAATATCCTTGTCCCGTAACTACGAATTGTTTATGAACGCCGCCCCAAAAATCACGCACTCTAAATTTTGCAAGCGGCGATGTTTTTGAAACAAGCGATTCCGCATACTTAGAGTAAATTTTCCAATCAGAAGATTTGTATCTTGACCACTCCTCCATTTTCCAATTCTGTAGAGAAGGATAAATTTCAACAGAGTAATCCCTCATTCGGTTGTTACCGTTATGACCGTCTTTATTGAAAAAGTACATTCCAATTTTATAAGTACCCGGCTCCCGAATTCGCAACAAATACCAAATATCAGGACCATCCAAACTCCATGGATAAGCTTCACCGTGATCATCCCATTCGGCTTGACGGCGATAACCATAATAAGGATCATATAGCGTTTTGGGATTATCCGTTTTAGCCCAGTGTATCCAACGTCTGATTACGTCGTCTTTTTCACGG
>JAITDV010000373.1 GCA_031282385.1 Planctomycetaceae bacterium
TTCTTATTCCCCTCCTTCGGAGGGGTTAGGGGTGGTCTCGGAGGAGTTAAAGGCGGTTTTTCGTTGTAGGTTTTTTGTTGCGTTGATGTATTTTTAGGTTAGAGAAAAGGTCTATTGTATTGGTCAAATTCTTATGCTTGTCAATAAAACGCAATTCAAAAAAAACTTTTAATTCCGAAGGAGCGATTCGACGGATTGCCCTTTGTTATTTCGACTGTACACGCTCTAGGATATTTGTCCATGGGGTATTGGATGGCATCTAAATATTCAACTTTTATTTGTATAAGTGTAACTAAGATTTTAATTTTCAGATTATTTCTGGTAATATTGATTGTGTCTTTGCGTGTTGGCGGATCGATAAAGACCTAAGAAATTCGATATTCTACGCCAAAGGCGATATACGAAATATTGTGTTCGGGCAAGTGCGTAATATTGTAAAAACGTAACTATTCAGTCGTAGGATTCCTACAATTCACAAATAATAAAAACAACCCTTATTTATCCAATTTCCATTAGTATCAGACAACGCTCCCAAAAATGCGCCTTTATTCCTTTGTTTTTTCGATGGTGAATTTAAGACAAAATCAAACAAAACATAATGGCGCGTTGGGGAAATTTTTTTGGCTATTAAGAGTAATTTGACAAATAAGGGTTGTTTACTTTAGAGTGCTGTGTTTTTGTTTGCTTCATTCATAATTCACTATTCCCTAAACAATTGAATTCCGCGACAGAATAGTTACGAAAATTTTTAATTTTTTTTCTTTTGGATGTATTAGGCTTGTATTGTTTTGCGAGATGAATTATAATTCCGCAACTGCGTTGATTTAAATTAACGCAAATTTACCAGGTTTAGAATTTTTGTAACGAAAAAATTCTATTAGGTTGAATTGCGGGAAGTTTGCTTGAATTTTACGTAAATCGTTTTTGCGTGAAATGAGAATTTCTCGATTTATAGTTATTGCACGGTTGTTGTACTTTGTCTTGGTGCAGTTTACGGGGCAATAATTTGAGTAACATTTAATCCAATCCACTAACAAAATTAAAATGTGAGGAAAAAATGAAAAAGACAAATTTAAGTTTCAGTTGGTCTATTGTCGGTGTTAAAATAGAGACAAATAATGTCACAATAGGTAGGGGGGGGGGGCTGCATAAATACAAAAATTGCCCAAATTATCGTAACGATAATTCTCTGGGGATTTCTCCCAAGCCTATTTCTGGTTTATTTGGTTTTACTCTTGTTGAACTTCTGGTGGTAATTGCAATCATTGGTATATTGATTGCGTTGCTCTTGCCCGCAGTTCAAGCCGCGAGGGAAGCCGCAAGACGAACTCAATGTTCGAATCACCAACGTCAACTCGGCATAGCCGTACACAACTTTCACGACGCCAACGGGCGCATTCCCAACGCAATTAACGATCCTCTAACAACTATAAATGTTAGAGCCGGCGTAGAAATCGGCTATTTGGTTTGGTTATTACCGTATATTGAAGATTCAGCGCGGTATGATATTGCATGGCAATATTTGAAAAGCGGCGCAACTGCTTCAATCATCAACATAGGCAATATCGGACTTTCAAACTCATCACCAGCAACAGTCAAATGTCCCGCAGATAACGCTGCTAGAAAAACTCGCGGATCTTGGGCTGCTGCAAGTTATCATTGTAATCGCGGCGACATCAAAGGTTATGAATTTGACGGTGACGGTAAACGCGGACCGTTTGTCTGCGGTTGTAACGGAAGAGCCGGTAGTTATAACCAAGCTTGGCAAAGTTATCCTCCAGTCAAGACTCAATCATTAGAAAGTATTACTGACGGCACAAGTAATACTATTTTAATATCTGAAATAGCCGTATCAGACAACCGCGGAGGCGGAGCGGGTCCAATTAAAGGTTCTTTAGCACTGTTTGCAAGCGGCGATGTTGCAGGTTCAGGCGACACTCCTAATATTTGTTACAAAAAAAGAACTGGACAAAATCAAGTTAGTCCGACTTACACTCATCCAGATTTTGGTATTGGTAACAGATGGACAACAGGTGCAGGTTGTCATCATACAGCATTTTATACAATCATGGCGCCAAATGCTCCTTCTTGTGTGCGATCCACTGGAGATTGGGCATTACCGACTGCTAGCAGTTATCACGTCGGCGGCGTCAACGTAGCTCTCTGTGACGCATCGGTTCGTTTTATTTCTGAACAAATTAATGCCGGCGATCCGGCAGTTATTCCGCCAACCGCAGCAGGTTATAGCGGAGATACGTATGGCGATAATTATAGAATAAATTATAAAGGTCCATCAGTACATGGAATTTGGGGAGCGTTAGGAACTGTTGACGCAGGCGAAACTGATCCCGTGCCGTAAAATAATAAAAACAAAAGCTCATAGCAGCAACAACAGAAAAAAGAAAATTTGAATATTGAAAAATCCGCAATAAATAACGTGTAATTATTCAGTAGCGTGTGTTTTTTATCGTGAAATGTTTTGAGTAAATTTTTGGGCAATGGGCTGAAAGCCCTACGCTAATGATTAAAGGCTTTCAGCCTTATTATTCACAACACAACAAAAAAAACATTCCACTGAAATATTACAACAATGTAACCCTTCAATACTGTTAGGAGCTTTTGTTTGTTTTGTTTGTTTTTAGAATAGTTTAAATTTTTAATTTATTGAAAGGAGAAATAGAAATGAATTTATTGTTACAAAAAAGAGTTGTGTATTGTTTAGTTTTCCCTTTGATTTTTTTGTTCTTTTGTTTTATCGGTTGTCAAAAGGGAATTCGGGTTGAGATGGTTGAAGGTATTGTTACGTTTGAGGGTAAACCGGTTGCGGATGCGGATGTTTCTTTTACGCCAACAACCGAACAATCAGGAATTCCCGCTGTCGGAAAAACAGATTCAAATGGCGTATATCGTTTGACATCAGCACAAGGCGGCATGTTTGAGAAAGGTGCAGTTGCAGGTGAATACGAAGTCAAGATTTCAAAATATCTTGATCTTGACTTCGTTGAACCTGTCAATCCGCAACTTGGCGATGTAATTCCTTTGGCAAATCCGAAACATCATTTGCCCGAAAAATACGCCGACGTCAAAACCTCAAAACTCACCGCAACAATCAAAAAAGGAAAAAATACCTTCAACTTCAATTTGACCCAATAATACTTGGACACAGACACATGGAACTCATGCAAAATTTAAAATTGATTTCTTCGTGTGTTGCGTATTCAAAAATATTTTTTACTGATATGTTTTCTTGGGGGATTTACATCATTTAATTTGTCGGTTATGCTAAAGTCAAATTTGAATAAACGTAATACAACATAATGATAATGCTGCATTACGTTACCAATTAACCATATCAATTAACCAACAACAACTTTTTAAAAAATGAAAACAATAATGTTTTTTCGTATGACAACAACCGTAGCGTTATTTTTGCTTTGGACAACAACTGTTTTTGCGGAACATCCCGTGAAAATCGGAACCGATCAAGCAGGCGGAAATCGTTTTTCCGGCGCAATTGAACAATTCG
>JAITDV010000418.1 GCA_031282385.1 Planctomycetaceae bacterium
CGTTTAGTGGAATCAATCGTTACAGTATTCGCGTCCGCTTCAAACGTAACAATAATTCCATTATCAAGCGTTGCGGTATTATTAACTTTATCGAGCGTTACAATCTCTGTGTCTGTAACATAAATTTCAAGTGTAGAAATTTCATGTTCATCACCTTCGTTTTTGTCGTTTACTTCGTCGAGTTCGAATGTTGCTGATTCACCATTTTGAATAGTTTTTTCTTGATTTGCTGCTGTTGGTTGTTTGTTAGTTCCTGTAACGGTTATTTTAAAATTACCGTATGCAATTTCATTTGCCGAATCTGCAACAGTCAAAATAATATTCAATGATTTCGTAGAATCTTTTTTAAGAGATGCGAATTTTTCTGCGGGATTGAATTTTAATTTGTCGACATCAAAATAAAATTTACCAATATCTTCGATTATTATTTCATTGCTTTCATCAAATTCTTGTCCGTTTATTTTGGTAATTGTTAGAGTGTCGTGTAAATCAATATCATTAAAATAATTTTGCCAGTCTATTTCAAGAGTCTCATTATCATTGACATTAAATTCCGGTTGACTTGTAGATTCGGGTGAATCATTTTGTCCTGTTATTCTTATTATCACAGAGCTGCTGATGGATTTTGTATTGGAGTCATCGAATTTATTTCGTAACGAATATTTGATCTCAATTTCAATCCATTGTCCCGCACTTAATTTTCTTGCAAATTCATTATTCGGTGTGAAAACAATGTTACCATCTTCGTCAATTATTGCGTTGCCGATTTCAATTTCTTCAAATGGAGTTGATGGAAAATTATTTTCGCCGTCGAATCCTTCAACGTAAATTATGTCTTCAATCTCAGCAATTACAAAATTCTTCGCGTTTTCGGGTAAATTCCATTGAGCAAGAATTTCAGTTTTCGTTACAATAATGTTTTGAGTTGCAACATAAGTATCATCTGCGCTGTTGTCAATTTTGATTTGATCACCGGCATCTTGCGGCAATGTGGCTTTGCCATTTATTGTTACAGAAATATATCCTATTCCTGAATTACCGTGTTGTTTATCGATAATTGTATATTGTAAATTCAAAGTTACCGATTGATCTCCGGCAAGCAAAACGAAATATTCTTGCGGATCAAATTTAAAATTTCCGTCATTGTCCAAAACCGCAATTAAACTCAAATCATTGATTCCAAAATCAGCAAGTTGTGTATTATTCGTCTCCGCTAATATAAGGTTTGCAAATTCTACACCGGAGTTACCAGAAGTCTGCGTTACATGAATTTTTGTGTTGCTCGATGAAGTTTCGTCTATTGTCACAACAAGATTATCAGCAGAAGGCGGCGAAAGAGCAGTCAATTTAATCGTTAAATCATCCCGCGAAATAATTACATTTTCATCGTCTGAAACTGCGATCGTAATTGAAATAAACGTATCAATTTCGCGGTTGCTGAGTTTTGTTGTATCAATTATAAATTTACCTGTATTGTTATCGAAATTTATAATTAATTCGTTATCCGTTTCTGAACCGTTTACTAAAATGTTAGTTACAATATAAGAATACGGTACGTTTTTAGCGTCGGGATTTTTGTAACAAAAACCAAAATCAATTTCTTTTTGCGTAATATAGTCATTTGTGTAACCGCTATTGATTTCAGTTATATTGTCTTTTGTTTCAAGTTTTATTTCGCTTTCCTTTCCTGTTACAATAAATATTGCTTTACCTGAGCTTTGAGCAATACTATCAGAAACTTGGTAATTAATTGTAATTGAGATTGTTTCGCCGGCTGCTAATTGCGCAAAAGACAAATCGGATGCGTCAAAAATGAAATTGCCGTTTTGATCAAGGTTGAAACGTTCTTTGATAAAATCTTCATTAAATATAGAAATTAAATTGTTATCAGAATACTCAATCGTTTCAATCGATGCATTTACAACCGAAAGCGTATCATTACGATCACTATCTTTCCAATGCTCAATAATTTCTGTAACGGTAATTATTCCTTGCTCGCATTCATTTATATTGAGGGTTATTATTTCGTTGTTTATTAATTCCGGCGTGTCATTTTTTCCTTTAATTGTAAATACAATTTCCGATGTATAAGTCTTATTGTAAACATCGATTAATTGAACTGAAACAGTCAAATAAGTTGTTTCATTTTGTGCCAAATAATCATAACATGATCCGGCATTTATTGTAACGTTATTTTGATTGATTGTAATAATTCCGATATTATCATCGAGTGTGATTTGATTATTTGCGGTAATATTTTTGTCATCTAATATTACAATTTTGAAATTTGGGTCAATAATTGCGGTGCCGTTTCCGTCGTCAAGGATTGTTTCTGTCGGCGGATTTATGATCTGTTTTTGATATGTAAATTCTGGAATTGATGCAGTTGTGACATTGCCGTAATTATCTGTAACGATAATTGTAATTTCACATTTTCCTTCCGCGATATTATTATTCAGAATTGTAAAACTACCGTCTTTTGCCAGAGTGATTTGTTGTTCGGTGTTGTTATTTAATTTGTAGAATGCGGATTTTATTCCGTTTTGATCGGTAATTTGTCCGGTTATTGCGGGATTTGTTGTAATTCCGTTTTGTGTAGGTGTAATTAATGTTGCGCTAATTACCGGCGGAGTTTTATCAGGATATATGACAGGCGTATTCGGCTCATTAATTTCTGGTTTTGTTTCTGTTGTATTACCATTTGCAATCGTCACGGCTAATTCTGCATCGGAGTTGTCAAGTTTGCCGTCTTTGTTGACGTCGGCTTCTGGAAACAAATCAATAACCATTCCGCCATTAAAAGCAAATCTTCCATACTCCGGCGCAACACTGTAAAGAGCAGCATTAAACGAATTGCGTCTGCCGTCCCAACCTGGCATTTGTTGCAATTTTGCAGCTTCGATTATAACTGTCATTGCAGAAAGATTCGGAACCGGAGTAGATTCAACAAACGATACTTTCAAATTGAAATTACCATTACCTGAATCTGCCTTAAAAAAAACAGAATAACTTCCTTCTCCCAGAAAAGCAGTTCCGCCGCTTTGTACAGTTGTGTTAAATACGTTTGTCAAACTGATATCAATTCCGCTGGAAGTTTGCAAACGAATTGCAGAAGGATCAAAAGTACTCTGCAAACTGTCAAGTGTAATTTGAATTTGAGACTTATTACTACTGCTATTTTTGAGTTCAAATCGAACTTCTGTTTCTCCAAATGTAGAAGCATATCCGGTAAAATCCGCAAGCAACGCCATTCCTGCAAGCAACTCCCGCGATTCAAGAGATTCCAACCTCAACACTTTGCGATTTTGACTCAACCAATTCAAATCACCAACTTCATTGCTTTTACCCGCAAGCAATCGAAATACGCGTCCTAATATTTGTTTCAAAAATTCCATTTTTTGTCTCCAGTTTTGCAACATTTAAATCGCTCACACCTTAAATTTCGTTTATACCTATCGGAAAATAAGTAATTACGCTCTTGAGTCTCACAATTTATAGTATGAGCAGTTTACGATAAATCATCGTTACCGCAAAAACGGAGAATAACAATTATCAGAATCCATTTCAATAGCGATTTTAAACTATTCACACTTTAAAATAGACCTTTTCTCTAACCTAAAAATACATCAACGTAACAAAAAACCTACAACGAAAAACCGCCTTTAACTCCTCCGAGACCATCCCTAACCCCTCCAAAGGAAGGGAATAAGAATACGCCTCCGAGTGAGGCGAATAAGAAGATGCCTCCTTCGGAGGCGAATAATTCCCCTCCTTCGGAGGGGTCAGGGGTGGTCTCCTACAGGTTAGCGAAAAGGTCTAATATTTGCAAGGTTTTAAGGAAAATCTCGGATAAAACAATAACTATATTGCAAATCATAACTCTAAATTGTAACCGGATAGCCCAGAATTTATAGCGCCAAATGACTTTTTCAGGGACAACTAAATAAATCTATTGTTTAAGAAAAAAGGATTAGGAACAAAGCAGACAAAAACACGGCGTTCCGAAGTAAACAACCCTTATTTATCCAATCTCCATTAGTAGCAGACAACGCCCCAAAAATACGCCCTTATTCCCTTATTAAAAAATACGAATAAGGTAATAAGGTACTAAGGTTGATTGTTGGTAATCCATGTTGCTACTAAGGGAAATTGGATGAATAATGGTTGTTTATTTTAGAACGCTGCGTTTTAGTATGCTTCGTTCCTATTCCCTACCCCCTTTTCCTAAAAAATTGAAGTACGCGGTAATTATTAATTAACTCAAAACACCAATTCCACCGCAATATTAAAATAATTCCGAATCAGAAAAATTGCTCTGTACTTATATTTTGAAAATTGTTACTATTCGCTGATTCTGCGATTTACCCAAGATGTTTTTTGTGAAATTGCAGAATAAAAAAATATCGGACACACTTGAATTTCAGCAATATAAATAACATCTAAACATAAATAACGTCTAAACAGCCTTGCCGATTAGTAAGTAAGTTTGTGTGTGTTATTGAAGATTGTATGGTTGTTTTATTTTGAGTAGTGCTTCGGTCAACTATGAGATTTGTATTTTTTTCTAGTAAGATGTAATATTGACGAAATGACTTTATCAATATTGCATCATTGTACTGTTCACAATTTAATTTCGGCTTGGAAAAGCTATAAAAAAACTATGAAAGGTAATTTCAATCATCAATTGTCAGAGTCAGAAATTCAATCGGTAATGTTACTTGATTTACGTCGGCAATACGATGCGATCAAGGACGAAATAGCCGATGCTTTGAAGCGGGTCTGTGATTCGGGAGCTTTTGTGTTAGGTCCCGAAGTTAAGTTGCTTGAGCAGAATATTTCTGCTTATACGCAAGTAGATTATTCGATTGCGTGTGCGTCGGGTAGTGATGCGATTTTGCTTGCGTTAATGGCGGCGCAAGTTGGACCTGGCGACGAAGTGATAGTTCCAAGTTTTACATTTTTTGCGACAGCAAGTGCAGTAACACGACTTGGCGCAAGACCTGTTTTTGCGGATATTGATCCGGTTTCGTTTAATATTGATCCGGCAGATATTCGACGCAAGATTACGAATCGGACAAGAGCAATTATTCCTGTACATTTATTCGGACAAATGGTTGATATGATCGCCATAAACGAGATAGCTCAATCGGGCAATATAATTGTTATTGAAGATGCGGCACAAGCAATAGGCGCAGAACTTAAAGGCCGGCGTTCAGGTTGTTGGGGCGATATGGGCGCGTTTAGCTTTTATCCAACAAAAAATCTAGGCGGCGCAGGGGACGGCGGTCTTGTTACAACTCGTGATGAACGGTTGGCGAAATATTTGAACTTGTATCACGTTCACGGAATGGAGCCGCGTTATTATCATAGTGTTATCGGTATCAACAGCCGTTTGGACTCTTTTCAAGCTGCAATAATAAATGTCAAATTAAGGTATCTTGAAGGTTGGACAAATATGCGTATTCAAAATGCACGTCGATACAATGAAATGTTTATCGATGCAGGTTTGGACAACAAAATAATTTTGCCGAAAACATTGGAAGACCGGCGGCATGTTTGGAATCAATACACAATTCGCGTTCGAGACGGCTTGAGAGACAAAATGAAAATGCGATTATCAGAACGCAAAATCGGCTCAGAAGTTTATTATCCTCTTGGATTACACGAGCAAGAATGTTTCAGATATCTTGGTTATGCGCCGGAATCGCTTGTTGAAACATACAACGCAAGCCGCGAAGTATTATCGTTACCAATATTCCCCGAACTGACAGAGAACGAACAACGTTTAGTTGTCGGAGCGATCAGAGAATTTGTAGAATCGCTTGAAGCCCGCAGAGTATTGCCCGCCGCCGCAGCTCCAACCCGCGAAGCCGCATAATTTGTAACAAATAAATAGAACTTCTAAAAACTCATTTTGTCCACGAATTTACACGAAAGATCACGAATTAAATAATTTGTGCAAATTCGCGGATAAAATAAATTTAACGTGTGAACAGTTTATCAAACGATGATTAAAAAATTATTTTTTGTTTTTGTGTTATTTTGGTTTTTATCTGTTGGCATATTTGTTATGGGGCAACGTCCGCCTGTACCTACAGACCCCAAAATGGTAGAAAAAACCGTAGAAACCGGCGAAACAAATAAAACAATAACAAAAAAACGAATCCGCGAAGGCGTTACATTTCAAAACAAACGAGTATTTTTTCGACAAACCGGAAATAGAACGACAATTTACACAATTGACGGCAATGATAGATATGTTTGTCTGGAAAATTTGAATCTTGAGCGGATATTGAAATCAATTGCCGAACGACCGGAACAAGGAACATGGAAAATTGACGGTACATTCACTGAATTTAATGGAGAAAATTTTGTCTTGATCAGCCGCGCCGTTGTTTCGCCAACCGATTACAGTACCAAAGAACAAAAAACCGAACCTCAAAAAAACCAAAAAATAATTCCGCAAGAAACAAAAAAACCATAAAGAAACACCGATATACTGTTTTGTAAAATAAGGCTGAAAACCTTGAATCATTAAGCGTAGAGCAACTTCTAAAAACCTATTTTTGACGGAATTATCGAATTTTTCAGGATAGAAAAGTTTAGACAATAAATTTATTTTATCCACGAATTGACTCAAATTTGCACAAATTATTTAATTCGTGATCTTTCGTGACAATTCGTGGACAAAATGAGTTTTTAGAAGTTGCCTAGAGATACTCGTTATAATTTGTCGAAAACAAGTAAAAAAAATTAAAACTTTAGACCTTTTCTCTAACCTAAAAATACATCAACGCAACAAAAAACCTACAAAAAAACCGCCTTTAACTCCTCCGAGACCACCCCTAACCCCTCCGAAGGAGGGGTCAGTGGTGGTCGCCTACAGGTTAGCGAAAAGGTCTTTTATAAACAGTTCACACTTTAATTTCCTTTACCTCCGCCTGCTTACTTATCTGAAAGCAGACTTTATGCGCTTTTGTTTCAAGCGATTTTATAGTACAAATAGTATAAATTCGCCCCCCCCTTGAGTCTATTTTTGCGTCGTGTAAAATCAGGCAAGAATTTTCTATTCAATTTTTGAATTGGCAATTTTTTGTGTGGTGTGGTTAGTTGTTGTGCGGTTTGGTTTACGGAATTGTCCGATTTAATATCCGATGTTGTTTCATATCGGACTTACATCATTATCATCTTTTTTTATATTACATTATGAGTAGTTCAATTGCAGATTCGGGTTTGAGGAGTGGAGTTCAACCTCAAGATGAACTTAAAAAGATTCTTACAGTCGAACAACTTCCGGCAATGCCGCAAAGTGCATTGACGGTGTTGCAGATAGATAATGATCTTACAAAAGTTAATATCAATGATCTTGTTTGTCCGATTGAAGCGGATCCCGGTTTGGTTGCTCAAGTGTTGAAATTTCTCAACTCATCTTATTTTGGTTTCCAAAGTACAATTTCAAATGTGAAACAAGGAATTGCGCTTGTTGGTATAAGGGTTGTCAAAAACTTTGTTCTCTGGAAGGCGGTGTTTAGTCTGATACCGAAAGCGAAAGGCGCCGAATTTGACGTCGGCGGACTTTGGCAAGATTCGTTGCGGAGGGCAATGTTTGCAAGATTTCTATTAAATGAACTCAAAAAAGGCGATTCCGAAATGGCTTTTGCCGGCGCGCTTCTACAAGACATGGCAATTCCGATGTTATTGAAGTTGAAACCGATAGAGTATGGTGATTTGATTGCAAGGTATCGCGAATCTGAAAATGTTCGGTTGTCAACACTTGAGGACGAGCGTTTCGGTTGGAATCACGCGCAGGCTGGCGGAATACTTGGGCGAACTTGGAAGTTACCTCATTTGTTGACGTTGATAATCGAGGAGCATATTGAGATAGAAGAGTTGGTTCGGTCTTTTGATTCGAATAGTGAAGAAGCTGCGGTTGCGATTTCGGCAATGTTGCCGACGGATTCTAGAAATGTTTGGTCGGAAGCGGATTTGTTTATGAAATATTTCAAAGCAATGTTGCCGGGCAAAGTTGAATTGATCAAGCGTCTATTTGAAAGAGTTGATCGTGAATTTGAACAATATGCTTCGGTTATCCAAATTGGTAAAACCAAAAAGAAACTTATGGATTATTTAGATAATTGAGCATCTGACAATTGCTCCCAAAAAACAATGTAGTTGTCTGTTTCATTTTCTGTAACACAATTAAAAACTCAATTAAAATTTTTGCAGTTGATCTGTGATTAGATGCAAAAATTTTTTTTGAGAATACAAAAACTTGGTCTTTATGAAATTTTCAGACAAAAGTGAAATTGATATACTACATTATTATTTTATAAAAGATATTTTCTTTTATCTTAAAAAAGCGTTTGGTAAAAATTGGCAGAACGAGTATTATATCTGGGATTGTTGTTGCAAAAGTGCAAATCTGTTATTAGGTCTGATGAATCCCGATCAAACATTGAAAGATTCGCTAAAAAATCTTGCCAAAGTGATTAAGCCGAAAATTTATGAGTTTGATTTTTTTGCTGGAGTAAATAACAATGACCTCTACCAAAAATGAAGCCAACTTTAAAAGTTCAAGTTGCCAATAAATATTTTAGCAAATTTGTTGTTTCGTTTGACGAAAAGTTTATTGATCTGATTGTCGAACCGAAAGCGGACGGATTTTTTGCGCCTTTTCTTTGGGCAGAATCAAAAAAAGGTATTGCCGATATTTCGCAAATGTTCGCCCAACTACTCTTAACCATCAAACCGATTTACGATAAAGGTAAAAAAAATCTACCGAAATATCTCGGCGTTTTTGATAAAGAAAAAATTGTGTTCGTCGAATTTTATCACGTTCTGCCGATTTTTCTTTTGAATGATTTCAACTGGAACGAAAAACCATCAACCGTTTCAAAAAAGACGGAAAATACTGTTGCGAAATTTCTTTATCCGAAACACAAAAAACAAGACGACACAATTGTTGTTTACGAATTTTATTTTGACAACGATGAAGACGGTTTGAAAGAATTTATCAAAACGAATTTTACTTTCAACGGTGACACTGTCCGGTTACAAATTACAAAAAACAATTTTTTGCATGTTTATAATCGTTGGGTTTCAGAAGTTCGTCCGTCAATTGACGCAAGTTTTGAAACGCTCAAAGAATCCGATTTGATTGACGGTGATTTTTATCTTGCCGATTTGCTTTCGGAATATAATGAATCTGTACGAAAAATGTTGAAGGTTTCATTGCAAAAAACGGTTTTTCATGTGAATATTAAACGTTCTGATCGTCTTTTCAACGAATTAATTCAGTTCAACGACAAAGGTTATGCGCACGATAAATTTTGGACAAAATATGAACGTCCGTCTGCAAAAGAAGATTGGGATTACATGATTGATCGCCGTGATTTGCTTGTGCCGCAGGAAATTCGGGAACAGAAAGGAGCCTACTTTACGCCAAAAATTTGGGTTGAGAAATCGCAGGAATATTTGGAAAAAGTGTTTGGTGAAAACTGGCAGGATGACTATTATGTTTGGGATTGTTGTTGCGGGACGGGCAATTTGTTAACAGGTTTGACCAATCCTGACAACGTTTGGGCTTCAACAATTGATCAGCCGGATGTTGAAGTTCTCAACGAACTAATTGACGGCGGATACAATCTTTTGAAACCTCATGTTTTTCAGTTTGATTTCTTGAGTGATGAATTTGTTCCGAAATCGCGAAGCGGCAAGATTCCTGATTCGCTTTTCAATATTATCAACAATCCTGAACGCCAAAAGAATTTGATTATTTACATCAATCCGCCCTACGCGGAAACCGGTGATGGTTTAGGAACGCAAACGAATAAGGAATTTTGTTTTTCGCAACACAAAACTCATTCGAGATACAAAGAGTTACTGGGCAAGGCGTCGCATGAATTTTTTTCACAGTTTTTTATTCACATTCTTAAAACGATGCCGATGGCAACTCTTGCTATATTTTCCACGATGAAGTATGTCAATTCTGCTAATTTCGAGAGATTTCGGCAATCGTTTCCGGCAAAATTTAAGTCAGGTTTTATTTGCCGCTCCGATACTTTTGATAATGTTCACGGGAAATTTCCGATTGGTTTTTTGGTTTGGTGTTTATCACAGACAAAGTTTCCGAAACAAATTTTAATTGACGTGCTGGGCGATAATGGAGAAAAAATCGGTAAAAAAGGATTCTATAACAACAGGAAATATATTAATCAATGGATAAACTCTTTTCCAATTTCCGGTCAATCACTTGGAATTTTGTACGCGAAAGGAATGGATTTTCAGAATAATCAGGGTTTATGGATTAGTCTTGAAATAAAAAATTCAGGCGGTTCACAATTTATGTTGAGTGAAACCAATCTGATCGAAGGTTCCATTTATTTTGCTGTTCGGCATTGTTTGAATGATGAGCATAATTGGATAAATCATCGTGATCAATTTTTGTTTCCTAATGAAGACTATAAAAGAGACAAAAGATTTAAGAATGATTGTTTAATTTATACGTTATTTCACGAAAAAAACCGCATTTCATCCCAAAACGGAATCAATCACTGGATACCATTTTCACGAAAAGACGTGAAAGGCAAAGACAGTTTCGCGTCAACTTTTATGGTCAATTTTTTGCAAACGCGCGGAACATTGAGTAAAGAAGCAAATGCTGTACTTGAAAGCGGTAAAATGTTGTGGAGATATTATCACGAAACAATTAAATCCGACGACAACGCCGAGGTGAACGCTTCGCTTTACGATATTCGTGAATACTTCAAAGGTCGCGTCAACGGCAGAATGAATACAAAATCAACCGATCAAAAATTTAACGAATTAGATCAAGCGTTGAAAGATTCGCTAAAAAATCTTGCGGAAGTGATTAAGCCGAAAGTTTATGAGTTTGGTTTTTTGTTGGAGTAAATAACAATGTCTTCTGCCAAAAATGAAGCAACTTTAAAAGTTCAAGCTGCCAATAAATATTTTAGCAAATTTGTTGTTTCGTTTTATTCGAGATTTTTGTTAAAAACCTTGCAAATATTATCAAAATTACTAAAAAATGGTTTCCCATTCCGTTCCCCAAACATCCGGTCAGACCGACCTGTTTCTTCGTCGTCTTGTTGACATTATTGATATGACGCACGAGCTTGTTTTATTGGCGTCGTTGATTGATTGGGCTAAGTTCGATTCCCAGTATGACTCCAGTTACCATCCCAGCCAAGGCGCTCCGGGTTTGCCGACCCGCCTGATGGTTGCGCTTCATCTGTTGAAATATATGTTCAACCTTTCTGATGAAGAGTTGATTGCCCGTTGGGTGTAAAATCCTTATTGGCAATATTTCAGTGGCGAACTTTATTTTCAATTGCATCAACCTTGCGATCCCTCGCAACTGTCGCGTTGACGCAAACGTTTCGGCGGTGAGAATCTCAAATTAACTCTTCAAGAGTCGATTCGTCTTGCCAAAGAACAAAAACTTCTGAACAATAAAAATGCCTCTGAAGTAGTCGTGGACACGGCCGTTCAAGAGAAAAATGTAACTTATCCGCCGACAAACATTATGCTAAAAGCGACTATCAAGGTTCGGCAAAGTTATTGATTCACGGAACAAGCAATTCCGAACTTCGCAGTTGTGAGAAACGCCGCAAGAAACGTCGCAGTAGTATTGAGCCGATCATTGGTCACTTAAAAAGTGGTCATCGTCTATGCCGTAATTTTTTGCGCGGCGTCACGGGTGATATATTGTAGTTTTCCTCAAAAAATGTACCCAGATATTATTATCTCTTGACATAATGAAAAAACAATGTACAACTTGCCCACCATAAGTGTTTTGTTTTCTGTAATTAAGCGAATGTACCCTGTAGTTTTACAACACAAAATCAATGCAATATTTTGTTATAAAATTACTTATAACGGACACCTTTATTGGTTACTAATGGAACATCCGTTGAAAATAAGGTTTATTGAAACGATGACAATATGGTTTTTGTAAATTCGGCTGAAATATTACGAAGTTTGTTATTTTGAGCGGACTTGTTCGAGTTGTTTTTTAAGAATGGCGGATTCGCCTTCTTTTTGTGAAAGCAGAGGTAACCAATCTTTCAAAATTCTCTCATAATACATTTTATTTTTTTCGTATTCTTCGCGGTATTTACTTGAATTACCAATTACTATGGGGTTAACTATACCCTTACAATAAACCTTCAATACTGTTATAACGAAATAATCACGTTGTATATCTGGTAATCTACGAACCCATAACCAAAAGGGAGCAGCAGGGGATTGGTAGTTTTTAACAAGATTATCGTAATCAATATTTTGCCATTCAAGCGGAACGTTTTTATTCAATATGATCCAGTCTTTCAACGTACCTGCATCCATGTTTTGTAAAAGACTTTCTATGCCGCTTGGTGTGATACCGGCAAATGCAAATGACAATTGTTTGTCTATGATTTCAAAGCCATTACATTTATAACCATCTGTCATATCAATTAGGACATCATTGTAAGAATTTGCCAGTTGTCTGCCTAAAAACTTTAGCAACAAATTCATATCTTTATCTTTTCGCATTGCAAGATTGATTTTATTTCTTGCCGAGTATTTGCCCGTTCTATATTGAATGTGAAAATAGCAATTTTTACTTGGTTTACTGT
>JAITDV010000485.1 GCA_031282385.1 Planctomycetaceae bacterium
TCGGAGGGGTCAGGGGTGGTCTCCTACTGGTTAGCGAAAAGGTCTACTGTCTCTTGACCACAAACTAAATAGACAATTACTAATTACCTTGCAAATTATAACACTCAATTGCAACCAGATAAGCCCAAAATTTATAGCGCCAAATGACTTTTTCATGGACAACTATTTACATTTTGGGTTCATGATTTAAGGGGAGTATTGACTTCAATAATATGAAGGATATACTCCTCTGCCTTTGATATGCTGCTTTGATGTGCTGTTTGCACTATAAATTTGCGGCTCAAGAGCGTCCAAAGTTTGCTTTCCGAAATGTAAAGTTGGCAAAGTAAATTTAAGGTGTGAACAGTTTAAAATTGTCCGTAGAATATTTACATAATTTAACAAGAAACGCTGAACGTAATTTTAGAATTTGTTGACTTACAAATGGGTATTTTGTATTTATGGAGTTTATGTAAGTTGACCAAATTTTTTTATGCGAACAGCTCAAATTATCAAACCAAACACATTTTTAATTTCACTGATTGTTTTACTTTTGGAGCAACTTGAAACTGTTCACACTTTAATTTCGTCTAACGCCGCCAACTTACATATCGGAAAACAGAATTTTACATTATTGAATTACGCAAATTTATAATATGATCTGTATATTGGCTGCTGCGTAATAATAGAAAATTTCAGTGCCGACAGAATTGAATTCCCTATTTTGTACCCTACTTAACCAACTCCAAAAAATATTATTAATCAGAATTTTTTAATTGTGAATATTTTAAACAGTTAACGAATGACTTCTATTTCTACATCAACCTTACCGCTTGCCAATCTGATACAAAATAAAACGGCAAAAGTCGGTATTATCGGTCTTGGATATGTTGGACTTCCGTTGGTGCGGGCTTTTATTAAGGCTGGATTTAAGACGTTGGGATTTGACACTGACCAAAAAAAAATTGATCTTTTAAATGCCGGCAAAAGTTATATTGCGCACATACCTTCTGAATGGATAAAGCCGTATATTGACAAGAATGATTTTGAACCGACGTCTGATATGAACAGATTGTCGGATGCGGATGCGTTATTGATTTGTGTACCTACGCCTCTTTCTGAAAGCCGTGATCCTGATCTTTATTTTATTGAATCGACGACAGAATCAATTGCTAAACGATTGCGTCGAGATCAATTGATTGTTCTCGAAAGTACAACGTATCCTGGGACAACTCGCGATGTTATGTTGCCTATACTTGAGCGGAGCGGTCTTAAATCGGGCAAAGATTTTTATCTTGCGTTTAGTCCTGAACGTGAAGACCCAGGCAATCCTGATTTCACGGCGGAAGGAATACCGAAATTAGTTGGCGGTTTGGATCAAGTCAGCGGCGAACTTGCGGCAAGTCTTTATGCTCATGCTATTGTCAAGGTGATTAAAGTTTCTTCGTGTGAAGTTGCGGAGGCGGCGAAAATTGTTGAGAATACGTATCGTTGTGTCAATATTGCAATGGTAAACGAACTCAAAATAATTTTTGAACGTCTTGGAATTGACGTATGGGAAGTGATTGAAGCCGCCAAAACCAAGCCGTTTGGATTTCAGGCGTTTTATCCTGGTCCCGGGCTTGGCGGACATTGTATTCCGATAGACCCGTTTTATTTGAGTTGGTGTGCGCGGAAGGCGGGTTTGACGACACGGTTTATTGAGTTAGCGGGGGAAATAAATACATCAATGCCGTTATATGTGATTCGGCGTGTGATCGATGCACTTAACGAACACAAAAAAGCTCTCAACGGAAGTAAAATTTGTGTGTTGGGATTAGCGTACAAAAAAGATGTTGATGATCCGCGTGAGAGTCCGTCGTTTGAGTTGATTGACAGGTTGATTAACAAAGGTGCGATTGTTACGTACAACGATCCGCACATTCCAACATTGCCCCCAATGCGGCATTGGCAAAACATAAACGAAATGCGAAGTACGCCGCTTACAAAAGAATTTTTGGCGTCTCAGGATTGTGTTTTGATTGCTACGGATCATTCGGCGTATGATTATGATTTTATTGTTGAGAATTCGAATCTGATTGTTGACAGCCGTAATGCAACAAAAAACGTGAAAAACGGACGTGATAAAATCGTGAAATCGTAACAGATATAAGGAGTTTTTTAATGAATAAATTTATGCAGATAGCGATTGAGGCGGCGATTGATGGAATGCGTAAAAACATGGGCGGTCCATTTGGTGCGGTTGTGGTGCGTGATGGTGAAGTGATTGCGGTTGCTCACAATGAAGTTATTGGCACAAAGGATCCGACTGCGCATGCTGAGATAGTTGCAATTCGGCGGGCAACTACTATTTTGAATCGTTTTAATATTTCGGATTGTGAGCTTTACAGTACGTGTGAACCTTGTCCGATGTGTCTTTCGGCAATACACTGGGCAGGTATAACGAAATTGTATTTCGGAGCCGACAGATACGACGCTGCAATCGGCGGATTTGACGACGAATTCATCTATAAAATCATGGACGGCACCGCAAATAGTCCTTTGCTAAAGCCGGAAATAATAGAAAAAGAAAAATGCGCCGAACTTTTTAAAACTTGGAATAAAAAAATTGACAGAATAATGTATTAAATCGCAAGCAAATATAATCATCACTTTTGAATTTTCGGTTTTCATTTTATCAATATCCGCAATCTTTCAAATGTCCGTAACTATTCGGTTAGAGATCGTCTAATGATTTGTAAAGCGTAACGTGTCTTTCTATCATTTTTTCAATACTAAAATATTCAGCGACACGTTTTTTTGCTGCTATTCCCATTTTAATTCTTCTTGGTTCATCTTCCAGCAGAGATAATATTTTTTGTACAAAATCGCGCCGTAACTTGCGAAAATCGTTGCCCGAATCTTGAACCAAAATTCCCGTTTCACCATCAACAACAAGCTCGCAATTTCCCGGAATATTTGTTGCGATAACCGGAATGCCCAATGTCATTGCTTCAAGAATTGAATTTGATTGTCCTTCATACTCGCTTAAATTGAGCAACAGATCGAAATTTGGCATTATCCTCATTACATCATTGCGATGTCCAAGAAAATGAACGCAATCAGAAAGTCCCCACTCGTCCCGATAACGTAACAACATATCAC
>JAITDV010000501.1 GCA_031282385.1 Planctomycetaceae bacterium
AAAGGCGGTTTTTCGTTGTAGGTTTTTTGTTGCGTTGATGTATTTTTAGGTTAGAAAAAAGGTCTATTGAAACAATTTTAAACTGTTTACACTTTATAACATTTTATCCATCAAATCGGGGACAAGGTTTATCATTTCTCTAATTGCGTAATCTTTGACGTCGGCGGCGTTGGAGAATTGCAGAACTTTTTTGGCGATTTCTATGCAATCCGTAATCGCAATTCTACGGCAAATTTGCTTTATTCGCGGAATTGATGACGGCGTACAACTTATACTTCTTAACCCAAGTCCAAGCAATATTGCCAATCGCATAGGGTCTCCGCCGAGTTGCCCGCAAAGTGAAATCGGCGTTTTGGTTATATTGGCGATTTCTACAGCCTTATAAATCATACGCAAAACAGCCGGATCCGAACTTGAGAATAAATGACTTACGCTTCTATTTCCGCGATCACTTGCCATTATGTATTGTGTCAAATCATTTGTCCCGATACTAAAAAAATCCGCTATCTCCGCAAAGTGATCCAACATAACAACCGCCGCCGGCACTTCAACCATCATACCGATTTTGATTTTATTGTTGTACGGAATTCCGTCATGTTCGAGTTCGTCCATAAATTCTTTAACTGCCGTATATCTTGCCTGCCGAAATTCTTTGACGGTTGACACGAGTGGAAACATGATTTTCACATTGCCGTAAACACTTGCCCGCAAGATAGCACGAATTTGTGTACGAAAAAGTTGCCAACGTTTCAAAGCTAATCTGATTCCGCGCAAACCGAGAGCCGGATTGCGTTCTGGAATGGTACCGCCGTGTCTGTCTGATTCTTTGTCATCGCCGAAATCAAATGTACGAATTATCACCGGCTTGCCGTCCATTACTTCAGCAACTTGTCTGTAAGATTCAAAATGTTCATTTTCAGTCGGGTCAGATTCTTGCGTGAGATAAAGAAATTCTGTACGAAAAAGACCTATTCCTTCTGCTCCGCGTTGGATTACGTTAGCGGTTTCCTGCGGAAATTCAATATTAGCAAGAATCTCAACTTTGACGCCGTCCGATGTTATAGCTTCAACATCCCGCAATTCATCAAGACTCTCAATTCGCGCAGAACCTGAATCAATTATTTTTTGATATTTTTGGATTGTGGTCTCGTCGGGATTCAGAATAAGCAGACCGCTAATTGCATCAACAATAACTGTATCTCCGTTTTTTACATTCGCAATAAAATTTCCGCAACCGACAACACAAGGTATTTCAAGAGCGGTTGCAAGTATTGCAGTATGTCCGCCAATTCCGCCGGATTCTGTTACTACTGCTTTGACAAAATTACGATCAAGATTGGCAGTTTCACTCGGAGTAAGATTACTCGCAAGCAAAATTACCGGTTCGGTTAATTTACGCAAGGATTCCGATCTTGTGCCGAGCAAATGCCGTAACACTCTTTTTTCTATATCGCGGATGTCGTTGATTTTTTCTGCAATATATGAGTTGTTTATTTTGCAGAATATTTCAATTTGCGTGTTGTGTGTAATAACAACCGCAGATTCAGCGGCAAGTGATTTTGAACGAATCAAATTTTCGGTCTCGCGTAGAAGACGCGGGTCTTGCAAAATGAGAATTTGAGCTTCAAATATGCCGGCAAGATTTTGCCCAAGCGATTCCAATGTCATATCTCGATTGGAGGCAATTTCATTACGAGTTGCGTTGACTGCCGTTTTATAACGTTCAATTTCTTCTTCAATTTTTTCGGACGGGATCGTTCGCTCTTCGACATTGAGCCGTTCGCTTTCCTGTACAAAGACTTTACCGATAACGATGCCGCGTGTGTTTCCAATGACATCGCCGTTGAATACCGGTATTCCGCTAACTGTTTTCATAATTAAAAATACTGATTGTTTTTAAACTGTTCATACGTTAAATTTTCTTTACCGTCGCCTGTTTTGTTCTATTCTCTATTGTGTTGTTTTTGAATTGCAAGAATCCCGCAACTGAGTAATTCTATTTTTCAATGGGTATAAATTGCGTAAATAACAAAAAAGACTTCAGGAACATAACAAATATGAACTTGAACTTGAAAACCGAATTTTCAAGAACGTTGGGTCTATTATTGTGTTAACAGATCAAGTTTGTCATGATTTTCTGGAACATTATCTTTGACTGTTCTTACCTATCCAAATTTCCAATGCTTGTTTTAGTTTTATTGGATCAATCGGCTTTGTCAAATGATCATCCATACCAGACTCAATACTTTTTTGATAGTCAATATCCATTGCATTTGCTGTCATTGCAAGAATTGGAACTTTTGCCAAACTTGGTTTGCATGATTTTCTGATTTCTTTTGCCGCCGTCAAACCATCCATAACCGGCATCTGAACGTCCATTAAAATCAAATCAAAATCATCTTTTTGAACCGCCTCTAATGCTTCAAGTCCGTTGTTCGCAATCACCAATTCCACTCCCAATAACCGCAAAATCTCTTTTGCAACAAGTTGATTGATCCTGTTGTCCTCAACCAAAAGAATTTTTTTGCCTTCAATAATACCTTTTACTTGCGTAATATCTGTTGCGTCTGGAACCTCAACATTCGCGCTAAATACTCGACCAAGCGCATCATTTATTGCCCGCAACGTTATCGGCTTGACAATAAAACCTGCCAAACCAAGATCGTGTGCTTGACGTAAACATTCGCCGCGATCATAAGCAGAAATCATCAATATTTGCGGTTGTTCGCTAATTTGCGGTGAAAGTCTGATTCGACGTATCGTTTCAATTCCGTCCATTCTCGGCATCTTCCAATCAATAAGAGTCAAATCATAATGCGTATTATTTTTCGCCGCGTTCATAAGTGCCGCCACCGCCGCCTCACCGGAATCAACCGCATCAACACTAAGCGACAATGAAACCAACAATTCTCGAATATGCTCCCGCGCAACCGGATCATCATCCGCAACCAAAATACGCCGTCCCGAAAAATTCACATCACTATCTTGGACAACTCTTGTTACCTTAGTAAAAGGTAAAATAAACCAGAATACCGAACCTTTGCCGCGTTGACTCCTTACCCCAATCATACCGCCCATCAACTCAACAAGATTCTTTGCTATCACAAGACCAAGTCCTGTACCGCCATACTTGCGTGTTGTTGAACCATCAGCTTGGGTAAACGATTTGAAAAGATTTGCAACCTGCTCCTCCGTCATGCCAATTCCCGTATCAAAAACTTCAAACATCAACAATATTACATCATCTGCTTTGTTGCCGGCACTCAAAAAATCTTCCAACTCCTGCGACTCGTCCAAACCGCACGACATCAATTCCGTATTGACGTTATTGCACAATGTTTCAGTTGGAATTACATACGATTTTTTATCGTTACGTTTATTCTTGTCCTTAAAATACACGTCAACATTGACCGTAACACAACCTACTTCCGTAAACTTTACTGCGTTGTTTACAAGATTAGTCAAAACCTGCCGCAACCTCGTCGGATCACCTGTCAAATTATCATAAACACGTTCCGAAACATTCGTCCGTAACTGCAATCCTTTCTCTTTCGCCTTGATTTCTACAACATCAATTATGTCCCGCAACACCTCCGAAAGATGAAATTGAATACTCTCCAATTCAATCTTGCCCGCCTCAATCTTGGAAAAATCAAGAATATCATCAATTATTTCAAGCAAATTCATTGTCGCCGTTTGCGTTTTTACAAGATAATCACGCTGCTTGTCTGTCAATGTTGTTTGCAAACAAAGATAAGTCATACCAAGAATTGCATTCATCGGCGTTCTAATTTCGTGGCTCATCCGCGCAAGAAATTCTCCCTTTGCACGTGTTCCTTCTTCCGCCAAATCACGCGCAATTTTCATTGCACGTTCCGATTTTTTTAATTCAGAAATATCAACCACCCAACATAACCACACATATTCGCCCGCGTATTGGATAGATTGAAATGTTGTTAGAAAATCACGAATAATACCATCGGCACAATGAAGTTGTAGCGGACGATTGACAACTGTCAATTTCGTTCGTATTTCTTGTTCGATTGCTTCAAGGTCTTCACGATTAACATAAAGATCAAATACCGGCTCGCCGATTTTAATTCCGTGCATTATTGCAAACGGCTTATTTTGCAGCTTCAAAATACCATTGGCTATAATCGCAACTCCCGTCGGACTTGTCTCAAAAATTCTTCTCATAAGCACCTGTTCGCTTTCAAGAGACTCACGGGTTTTCCGCCGCATAATCGCAGCCGCAACCAACATTCCCGCCGACCGT
Source organism: Planctomycetaceae bacterium (assembly GCA_031282385.1). GTDB lineage: Bacteria > Planctomycetota > Planctomycetia > Pirellulales > Thermoguttaceae > WRKP01. The sequence goes on from JAITDV010000501.1 coordinate 4,277, forward strand.
AAAATCGCCGCCTCAACTTCACTCCATGTCCGCTCACGCACACAATCATCAAACCCAATAAATCCCCAAAACTCATCATTGAATATTATAGGCGCAACAAGAATTGATTTCGTTCCTCGCGGCTTCAATAAATTCTGCTCAACTGGCGGCATCAACCGGACAAAATTATTAACACACTTGTCAACAGAAAGAATCTCACACCATGTTGGAATCGCTTCGTCAAACGGAATTTCAACCGTGAAATTATTATTTTGTTGAGGTACTGTATTTATTGACCATTCGTAAAGCTGCGCAGTGTAAAGCCGACCATTTTTGCCAGTATGATTTTTCCAGACATAAACACGATCAACTTCCGTCGCTTTGCCAAGAATTTCAAGAGCGAACCAAACTTGAGCAGCAAAATTATCATCATTTTCATCAAGTA
>JAITDV010000505.1 GCA_031282385.1 Planctomycetaceae bacterium
TTATTTGATTCCGATGATTCTATTTTCGATTAAGAGGGTAGGCAACGTTTCGCTGAAACGTTGCGCCGGTTGGGCATTACTCGATACCATAAAAGTTTGCCAATTAATTCAGCAAAAAAATATTTATGAAGGACGTATCAATTGGAGTCTATTAATTAAACAATTAAAAATACTCAACCGGCGCAACCTTTCAGCGAAGGGATCGCCTACTCCATCAATACGTTTCAATACCATAATATAATAGACCTTTTCGCTAACCTGTAGGAGACCACCCCTGACCCCTCCGAATGAGGGGAATTATTCCCCTCATTCGGAGGGGTTAGGGGTGGTCTCGGAGGAGTTAAAGGCGGTTTTTCGTTGTAAGTTTTTTGTTGCGTTGATGTATTTTTAGGTTAGAGAAAAGGTCTAATGAGTAAGGTACACTGTTTGCACTATAAATTGTATGACTCAAGAGCGTAAAAGCTTTGTTGCTTTCCAATAAATAAGCAGGCAAAAGTAAGGGAAATTTAAAGTGAGAATAGTTTAAAATGTACTTGGAACAAACAAAAACGCCTTGACAAACTTGTAGAAAATCGATATTATGCCGAAGTTTGTTCAAGGAGAACGGCAACTACGATAAATCATTCATACTAATTAAATATCAGTCTCATACTGTCTGCTCGTACTGTATATTGTGTGATTAAAGAGCGTAAAAGCCTGCTTTCCGATAGGCAAGCAGGCGACGGTAAATGAAATTTAAAGTGTGAACTGTTTAAACTATTCTCACTCGAAATTACAGCAATCCGCGTAAGCTTGCCAAGAACTAAAATATTAACAATCAAAAAAAATGTACTATTAACTAACCATAACTACAGTAAAAAGGAAACCAAATATGTTACCGAAAAATTTTCAAATATTTGCCTGTTTAATTTTGTTGTCAATTTTTTTTATTGCCGGCTCAACCTCTTGCAGACAATCATCATCAACAACAACTACTACTACAATTACACCTACTGACACCAGTACGGCAACCAATAATTCAAACGAATCTTCTGTTGTTAAAGAACAGTTGTCCAAAGTTACAACTCCGAATATTGTAAATTCTTCATCTGAAATTGTTGGGGCAAATTTGGATGCCGACAATGCCGCCAACTCAAAGTTGCTGTTACCGAAATCAATTTCACCAGATCCATCAGATTCATCCGACAACAAAATCTCACCAACAACCTCCAACAAACCCGATAAATCAATTCCGAAAAACCAAAAACTAATCAAAACTAAACCAGAATCCATACCATCCGAAACTTCGCTGACTAAATCTAACAACGCACAATCTAACAACGCACAAAATAATAACTCTAAAAAGCCGGAAACAGAAACAAATTCCGACGCCGAATTAAAACCGATTACAAACGAAAACAAACAAACAAACAAAAAAATTCCCGCTAAATCTTCTTCCGATAATGATAATGATAATGATAATGTTATTGATGTTTCATTGCCGGTTGATCAGACTTCACCGGTTAATCAAGTTTCGCCAGTCAACCAGACATCGCCGGTAAATCAGAATTCCCCAGTCAATTTGTCGAAAGTTTTTAATTTTTTACCTACGTCTGTTTTTTTGATATTGTTTGTGCAAGACGATGATCCGAATAAAAAAATCGAGCAAACAACTCCGACAACTCCGACAACTTCGACAACTCTGACAACTCCGATAACTTCGCCGAATTCACAGAACGAAAAAAACGAAATCAAAATTTCTACTCCACCGGTTAATTCCGTTCCGGGTCAAACTAACACAGCTCCTTCTGGTTCCGCGTTTGCCCAAGATCAGATTACCAATCCTTTTCCACTTCCACAACCAACCAATAGCGCAACGGAAAATCCGAAACCTGCGACTTCATCAACAACTCCGGTTGCGTCTCCGTCAACAACGGGAATTAGCGCAACAGAAAATCCGAAACCGGCGTCTTCATCAGCAACTCCGGTTGCGTCTCCGACAACAACAGAAATTACCGCAACAGAAAATAATAATACGGAAAAACGATTGCGGTTTAGTTTTCGGTATGCGCCTTGGAAAGAGGTGATAAATTGGTTCGCGGAACAGGCTAATCTGTCTTTGCAAGTTGATAATGTTCCTGCCGGCACTCTTAATTTGACGGACAATAAATATTATTCACCAACCGAAGCTCTTGATATTTTGAACTCGTATCTTTTGTTTAAGGAATATACGATGATCAGAAAAGGTCAGACGCTTTTCATTATTAATCTTGCCGATGGTATTCCGCCGATAATTCTTGATCCGATTACGCCGAATGAGCTTGATAATCGTGGGAAATATGAGATTTGTCGTTGTGTATTTCCGCTTGTCCAGACAACACCGGATGTGATTCAACTTGAAGTTGAAAAGTTGCTTGGATCGCAAGGCAGTATTATTTCATTGCCAACATCGCGGCATATTGTTATCACAGAAACCGGAGGTACATTGCGGGCAATACGAAAAATAATTAGTCAAATTGACGACACTGATAACACACGCGGAGCCGGTTCAATTCATGTAATTGAAGTTGCCAATTTGCCTGCCGAAGAAGCTTTGTCGATAATGAAACGATTGCTTGGAACCGACGACACAAATACAACACTTCGAACTGTAATTGATTCTACCGGCACAAAAATTCTCGCGTCAGGACGCGGCGACATGATCGAACGCGCGAAAACAATGATAAAAACAATTGACGAATCTTTCGGAACCGGCGAATCTTTTGAGAAACCGCAATTTGTACCTTATTCCACCGGAGTTGCGGATCCGACAACTACGCTTCTTGTCTTGCAAACTTTGCTTGCGGGCAAAATGGATGTTCGCCTTTCAATTGATCCGAAAACCGGCGGGATTGCTGCACTTGCCCGTCCTGCCGAACACGCAACAATACGCGAAGTAATCAATCAAATGCAGATCAATTCGCCTTCAATTGAAGTTATTCCGTTGCGGCGGCTCAATCCGATAGCTGCTGTTGAAGCGATAAAGAAATTTTTTGCTACGTCAACCCCAACTCAAACAACAACACCGCAAAATCCTGCTGCTCCCGCCGGCACATCTGCTAATCCCTCCGCCCCAAATATCCCGCCCAATCCGCAACTAACCCCACAACCAACTCAACGCGGTCCCGGCGGACGCGCTGGAGGTCAACCACCAATAAACACCGCACGAACAACCGTCAACACTGCTGTAAATCAAATTCCAAGCATACCAAATCCGACTGTTGAAGCTGATGTTCCGGGACGGAGAATAATTATTCGCGGTACAAGATCACAAATCAATGATATAAGAACTTTACTCGAAAAACTTGGCGAAGACCCCGCAATTTTAAGAGCACAACACTCATCCAGAATAAGAAACATAAATATTTCTCCTGCCGCAACTACATTGGTTCTTGAGCAGCTTCAGGAGTTGTGGCCCAAAATTGGACAGAATGAATTGAGAATTATTACGCCTAATTCGATTATTCCGTCCAAAACGACAGATGATTTACGCAACAAAAATCAAACTCCGCCGCAACCAGAAAAAAAACAAAACACAAACGAAAAAACAGAAGATGTTGATGAACTGATTGACAAGACTCTCGAAAAAACACCGATTACTTTTGATAAATATATTGAGTCGGGACAAAATGAATTTTGTCAAAGTAACGTACAAAAAATCTCGGATAATTTGTCTGGAGTAAAATTGTTGACGCCGGTTTTCTCAAAATTGGATGATTCAATTTATCGAGAAGTTAAATATGCAGACCCGGAATTTGTGCCGAATTATCAACCGATCAAAGCGGACGACACAACCGTAAATCCAGTATCAGAATCTACTACGGCTTCAAAAGAAGTTGTTGAGTTGAAGCGTCAACTTGCGGAGTTGCAGAGAAAATTTGATGCGTTGATGGAGTTACGGCAGATTGAATTACGTCAAGCGGAAGCAGGTAAAACATTGAGAGAATCCGGCAGACCAATTACAACACAACCAACAATTACTCCCGAATTGAACCCGCCAACAACTCCAATAACAACATCGACAACGCCAGCAAATCCAGCAAATCCTAACATTACAAATAATCGTAACAAAAATGAAGGGAATCTTATTTCTGCGGGTAATTCTTCAGTGCCGGTAATAATTGCGTCGGGACCTGATGGGATTGTGATTTCGTCTGATGATACTGAGGCGTTGAATCGTTTGGAAGAATTGATTCGTCAACTTTCGGACGATGATGTTTTGAAGCGGGTACGGCTTCACACGTATTACTTAAAACATGCGACAGCGGCAACGATTGGACCTATGTTATCTAATATTTTGGGTGTCAAGTTGCCTGAGAAGGTTGGTGTTGGCGGCGTGAGCAATAGTGGTGTTGGTGTTGGCGATGATATAGTTCGTTCGGAAATTATCCATTCGCTTTATTCGTCCGGCGGTACAGTGGAGAAAACCGGTCAAGTGGATATTTTAGTTGACGCACGATTGAACGCGCTTTTTATCAAGGCAAATATGGTTGACCATAAAACAATTGAAAAATTACTGGTGATTCTCGATCAAGATGAAATACCTGGCGGAGGCACCGGAACTCGTGCAAGACCGCGACTAATTCAACTTTATTACATGCGGGCAGATGACGCCAAAGCACTTGTTGAAGTAGCATTTTCGGGCAAGATTAGTTCAACAAATTCGGCGTCGCCGTTTCTTGAAATTTTTAGGAGGTCAAGCGGCGAAGAGACAATGACGTTAGGTGTTGATAACAAAATAAATTCTCTTATTGTTACTTCGCCGGAAGCGTTGTTTAAGGAGGTCAAGGACTTTGTTGAAGATCGTGATTTAGTTGCGAAGCGGATGACAACTGACATAAAAACAATACAATTGAAAAATGTTACGGCAAGTGTAATGCAACAAGTAGTTGCAGGTTTAACCGGTGAAAATGTAACCTTCTCAACAACTACAGCTCAATCTGGATTTGGCGGCAATCGCGGTTTTGGCAGCGGAGGTTTTGGAATGGGCAATTTTGGTGGAGGTTTTGGTTCTTTGGGTGGCAATCGCGGTTTGGGCGGCGGATTTGGGGCTTTCGGCGGCAATCGCGGTTTTGGAGGCGGCGGTTTTGGAGGCGGTGGTTTGGGAGGCGGCGGATTTGGCGGTGGTAATCGTAATTTCGGTGGAGGAGGCTTCGGTGGAGGAGGTTTCGGTGGAGGAGGAGGCTTGGGAGGTAATCGTGGTTTCGGAGGAGGAGGAGGAGGAGGAACAGGAGGTAATCGTGGTTTCGGTGGAGGAAACAGAGGTTTCGGAGGCGGAAGATAATTTTGTAATCTGCTTACCGATAAGTAAGCAGGCGGCGGTAAAAGAAATTGTAAATATTCAGTTGCGGGCTGCCTGCAATCCAATTGTTTAGGGATTAATGAGGTTGTTATTTTGTATCATTTCAATCAATTTCATTTTTAATATTTGGGAAATACCGTAGAGACACAATGCATTGCGCCTCTACTGAATGGTCGCTGTCGAATATATTTCGATAAAAAAACGCGCGACTGAATAGCTACAAGAAATTTAAAGTGTGAACAGTTTAAAATGGGTTCAGTATAATTTGGGAAACTAAAATGAAAAAAAATAATGTTTTAATTATTGGAGCCGGTGGTGTTGGCAGAGTTGCTGCATTCAAGTGCGCACAATACAGAGATATTTTTCATAACATTACTTTCGCAAGCCGAACAAAATCAAAATGCGACACTATTGTCAACGATATTTATGCCAAAGGTTACACATCATCCATTCGTACCGAATCAATTGACGCCGATAAAATACCTGAATTAACAGCATTGATTAAAGATGTTAAACCGGATATTGTTATTAATGTTGCCTTACCGTATCAGGATTTGACAATCATGGAATCTTGCCTGGCAACCGGAGTAAATTATCTCGATACTGCCAACTACGAACACCCCAACACCGCAAAATTCTGCTACGAACCACAATGGAATTACGACGAAAAATTCCGACAAAATGGTATTCTTGCTCTTTTGGGATGCGGATTTGATCCAGGCGTAACTAATGTTTACACAGCTTATGCGAAGAAACATATTTTTGATCGGATTGATACACTTGACATTATTGATTGCAACGCCGGTGATCACGGATATCCATTTGCAACAAATTTTAATCCTGAAATAAATATACGAGAAGTGTCTGCCAAAGGACGATATTTTGAGAATGGAACTTGGCACACAACGGAACCGCTGTCAATTAAAAAAGTATTCGACTTTCCCGAAGGAATCGGACAAAAAAATATCTACCTACTCTACCATGAAGAAATGGAATCGCTGGTAAAACATTATCCTGAAATCAAACGAATGCGTTTTTGGATGACGTTTGGCGAATCTTATTTGACACATTTGAAGGTACTTGAAAATGTCGGTATGACGCGGATTGATCCGGTGATTTATGAGGGACATAAAATTGTACCGCTACAATTTCTTAAAATGCTGCTTCCCGATCCGGCAATTCTAGGTTCTCAGACAAAAGGCAAAACATGCATCGGTTGTTGGATAAACGGCGAGAAAAACGGAATTAAAAAATATTACTATATTTACAACGTTTGCGATCATGAGGCTTGTTTTGCTAAAACCGGCTCGCAAGCAATAAGCTACACAACCGGAATACCAGCAGCATTGGGGGCAAAATTAATATTGACAGGACAATGGCAAGGTAAAGGTGTATTCAATATAGAACAATTTGACCCAGACCCATTCATGCAAGAAATCGGTAACTGGGGACTAGATTGGATCGAGACCTTCCCTTCTAAACCAAATCCAATTCTCGAAAACTCATGATTAGACCTTTTCGCTAACCTGTAGGAGCCCCCCCTGACTCCTCCGAAGAAAGGGAATAAGAATACGCCTCCGAGTGAGGCGAATAATTCCCCTCCTTCGGAGGGGTTAGGGGGGCTCGGAGGTGGTATAGGCGGTTGTTCGTTGTAGGTTTTTTGTTGCGTTGATGTATTTTTAGGTTAGAGAAAAGGTCTATTGCCCAACAAAATAAGCAGAATTTACAGATTCAAAAATAACAGTCAACAAAAAACTAATTGCGTCCACAAAAATTTTTACGGAAAGGAGATATAATACCCATGATTTTTGGAATGAAACCCACCACTTATTGTATGTTGTTGCATTTATCGCAACTTTTAGTATTCCTTATTCCGGGTCTAGGGGTGGTTGCACCTGTTATTCTTTGGGCAATTAACAAGGATAAGGACTCCTTAGTTGATCGGCACGGCAAGATTGTTATGAACTGGATATTGAGTTGGATTATTTATGTTGCGGTAAGTGTCATTCTGATTTTTTTCGGTATTGGTGTGATTCTATTGTCGGTGTTATCCATACTCGGTATTGTGTTTCCCATTATCGGCGGAGTTAAAGCCAACGACGGGATCGAATGGAAATATCCGTTATGTATTCCTTTTTTCAAATAATACTTTTACAATAATTAAATCCTATGCGACGTTTACCGATTTACATTCTTTTGGACACTTCCGGTTCGATGAGAGGTGAACCTATTGAAGCGGTGAAAACAGGGCTTCGGGCGTTGCTATCAAGTTTGAGCCGTGATCCGTATGCGTTGGAAACAGTCCATTTGAGTATCATCACGTTTGATCGTGAAGCAAAAATTCTGGTTCCCTTAACCGAGTTGGACGGATTTTCGTTGCCGAATATTGAACCGCCGGAAACGTCGCCAACGAATCTCGGTGAGGCACTGGAGTTGCTCATTGCGCAGTACAATAAAGAAGTTATCAAGACAACATCGGATCAAAAAGGCGATTGGTTACCGTTTGCGGTGATTATGACTGATGGTTCACCGTCTGATACAAAATTGTTCAACGAAATGACGGAAGAACTCAAAAAATATCGTTTTGCGAGGATTGTTGCTTGTGCTGCCGGACCGAAAGCGAAAATTGATCCGTTACGTAAAATCACATCGGATGTTGTTTCGTTAGATACAATGGACAGCAATTCGTTTGCGAAATTCTGGCAATGGGTTTCGATTGCCGTCAGTCATCAAAGTCAAACAACCGACTCAACTCACGAAGAATTACCGCCGCCGCCTGCCGAAATCAATCTCGTTCTTTGACACAAGAAAAATTTTATTTAAACTGTTCACACTTTACTTTTCGTTGACCTTTGCCTGCTTACTTCTCGGCAAACAAGCTTTTACGCTCTTGAGTCCTGCAATTTATAGGACGAGCAGTTATTACATTTTGTTGGTACTACAAATTAAAAAAATATATGACTTCAGAACATGGAATTTATCGGAAACAGATGCCAGAACAAAAAACAACACCGGAATTGCCGGAACAGAATCCGCAATTGGAAATCAATAACGAATCAACTTCGTCATTCAAAACGAATGAATTGGGAACAATGAAAGATATTTCTGCCCAACAACCGTTACCGCAACCTGCGGGTTCTTCGCAGTCTTCAGAATCAGAAGGACTTGCTATTACTTTTAGCTATCGAGTTCAAGACGGCGGTGAACGTCCTGAAAGTTATTTTACGCAACAAATAAAAAAAAGAATTGACGTAACAAATATACCTGCGGGTTCTGTTGGCGTTCCTTATGAACTTGTGTTTGATTTTACACCTCTTGAAAACGACTTGAAAATAATTGATCCGAAACCTAATGAGGCTTTTGGTAATAGGGGATTTGAAGTAACTTCCGAAGGAAATAAAATAACAATCAAAGGAACTCCGCGAGATAATATTGATACTTCACTCAATTTATGTTTTAGAGAAGAAAATAAAAATATTAAAAACGCAGGACAAGATGTAATGCCTTATTTTCGATATCCCAAACCGTTCTTAATCAATCCGCATCCGCGTGAACTTTGGCAAAATTTACCTGTTGCGGATTACGACGGCTATCAGAATAAGGATTCAGATTGTCGTGGTGAAACAGTTGATTATATTCCTGCCAAACATGGGATATTCTCGACGACTTCGGCAAAGAGTTTTGAAGTGGTTGCCGCCAGTCAGCGTGGTCGTTCACACGCGCATGTCAGTAAACCGCGTGACGATAGTTTTCATTTTGAGTTTGACAAGGAAACCGGTTGGAATTTTGTTGCGGTTGCTGACGGCGCG
>JAITDV010000560.1 GCA_031282385.1 Planctomycetaceae bacterium
TCCGAAGGAGGGGAATAATTCCCCTCCTTCGGAGGGGTTATGGGTGGTCTCGGAGGAGTTAAAGGCGGTTTTTCGTTGTAGGTTTTTTGTTGCGTTGATGTATTTTTAGGTTAGAGAAAAGGTCTAGTTTACAAAAAAACCGAAATGTAAAAGTGTGATTGAGTAAATGTATCAACAAAGAATAGACATCAAGACGAAATTACCCTCAACATTCACCCTATATTTTTTTAATTTATTCGATGTCTGCTGCAAAAACATTAACCTTTCCTGATCCTGTTTCCAAAACAACTGTACGCCCGCACAAGAAAACAAAGAAAAAAAAGAAGGAAAAAAAAGAACCGCGTTACAATGTGATTCTTTGGAATGATGATGTTCATACTTTTGACTATGTGATAATCATGCTTCGGTCGCTTTTTGGTTTTACGGTTGAGGCAGGTCTCAAGCTTGCCAATGAAGTACATTTTACCGGTCGCGCAATTGTGTTTACATCGTCTCTCGCGGAATCCGAAATCAAACGTGATCAAATTCTTGCATTTGGACCTGATATTTTTTGCCCCGAATCAACCGGTCCATTAATCGCAACTCTGGAAAAAGCTCCAGAATAAATTAACTTTTGGAAACTTGCGGCATTATTCCGATTAATTATACTCGCTCATCACTCTTGACTTTTTTGTTTTTTTGAGTTATTGCTCATGTTTGCCATGTCTCCAAAGTCCGTTAAGTTCCTTACAAAAAGAAAGCTGTATTTTGAAGTCAGGTGTGAATTAAGGTGTGAATTATTTTTTTGTATCAAAAAATATGGATTATTTACAAAAAACATTTGAACGTACAAGACACGAAAAACGAGCTGCCGTTATTGGTTATATTACTGTTGGTGATCCGGATATTTCCAGATCGTTTGAGATAATAGATACGGCTTGTGCGAGTGGTCTTGATATATTGGAGCTTGGTATTCCGTTTTCTGATCCGACGGCTGATGGTGTGGTGATTCAGCAAGCGTCTGGCAGGGCAATAAAGGCAGGAATGACGCTTGCCAAAGGAATTGAGTTTGTTTGTGAGTTGCGTAAGCGGCATGAGTTACCGATTATTTTATTTTCGTATTTTAATCCTATATTTGTTTTTGGAGTAGAAAAATTCATGGATACGGCAATGTCAGCTGGAGTTGACGGGGTATTGGTTGTTGATCTTCCGTCGGAGAACGCTGACGAAATTATGCAACACGCCGACAACAAAAAAAACACACGCGGTCAATTTCATTTTATCCGTCTGATTGCGCCGACAACCGATATGCAACGCCGGCGAAAAATTCTACAAGACGCCGACGGATTTGTTTACGTCATTTCAAGACACGGCGTAACCGGCGGCAACAGTAATAAAATCGAATGGGATAAGTTAGGCAACGAAATCAATTCTATGCGGCACGAAACAAATATTCCGATTTGCGTCGGATTTGGAATCTCAACTTCGCAAGATGTTAAAGCCACAGGAAAAATTGCCGACGGTGTAATTATCGGAAGCGCAATTCAAAAACTCATCGAAACGAATCCAAATAACGCAAAACAATCTGTCGCAAATTTCATCAAAAATTTGCGGAGTGTAAATTGAATTTATTTAAGGGAGCATCTCTATACTGCTCGTACTATACGGTAGGTAAACAAGCGAATGTAAAGGAAACTTAAAGTGTGAACAGTTAAAAATTTATTTTTATTCGATTTCAATTGCGGCTGGCGGATGAAATTGAATGAATTTGTTTTTGGCAATGGTATTTTTATGAAAGATATTATTTTGAAATTTCAATTATTTTTTAATTCTTTTTTTGTCAATATAATTTTCTTACTGGTATTATTTTGTATGTTTGGTCGAGAATTATTGGCAGATTTATCGATGACGGTTGCGGTTGATCGGGCAGTGATTTACAAGGGCGAGCGGTTTATGTATCAGATTGTGATTACGGATTCGAATCAAATAGATGCTTCGATTGCGCCTGATTTGAGTGGTTACAATGATTTCGAGATTCGTGTTTTGTCCAGACAAGTATCGGACAATTCTAGTTCCGCATCTTTTCAAGTTATCATAAACGGCAAGGTAGTACGTAATGGATCGTCAACGCAATCGCGAGCTGTTTTTGTGTATGAGTTGACGCCGAAGCGTGAAGGTAATTTATTGATTCCTGCACCGGTTGTTTTTTTGAAAGGTAAAAAGATTTTACCGACGTCGGTTTTGGTTACGGACAAATCCGGTAAGGGCAATGCCGATGGTTCGATTCCTGTTACGGTCAAATTACCGGATGAACAAGATATAGTTAAAATGCGGGTCGAAACTGATCTTAATCGGCTTTATCCTTTTCAACCGTTCTATGTAACTCTTGTTGTTCAAGTCAAATCGTTGCCGGCGGGTGTTTTGTCGGCGGATGCGAGTCCGATTGCTGTTCTTCGTGAACCGCCCAATATTACGATTGATTGGGCAAATGATAACGCGTTACCCAAAGGGCTTCGACCAACTCAATCGTTGAATGATTGGTTATCTTCGATTCGTGCGCCGCGTTCGCAACGCGGTTTTGCAATAAACGAATATGCGACTCGCGGGCTTGGATTTGATGATGATTTTTTTGGTTCGGCGGGCGGAATGGGTGATTTTATGAGTGATATGATGCGGGGGCGTATTTTACATTTTGCGCCGGCGCCGATAAAGGTTACCAGAAAAGATGCGAATGGCGTAAATGCAACATACTGGGAATATCGGTTTATTCGTAAGTTTATGTCAAATGAAATTGGCGAGTTTAAATTTGGTGCGGCTATCAAGGGCAATTTTGTGGTTGAAGATCGGACTAGTCGGGACGGCGCAAGTTTGCAACGAATTTATGCAATTGCGCCGGAAGTGTTGGTTAATGTAGTTGATGTTCCGGTTGCAAACAGACCTGCAAGTTATATTGGCGCGTTTGGTAAATTTGATCTGAAAACAGACATTCAACCGCGCAAAGCAAAACGCGGCGAGCCGATGACATTGACTTTGAAACTAATCGGCGAAGGTTCTACCGGCAATGTTAAACCGCCTGATTTGACTGCGAATAAAGAAATCACCGCTAACTTCAAAACGCACTCGCCGACAGAAGAAGGCGACGATCATTCGTGTACATTTACTTATCCGATTCGTGCGACGCAATCCGGTAATATTATTTTTCCGTCAATTCCTATTACTTATTTTGATGTCAAAAATGAGAGTTTTGTAACGTTGCAAAGTGAAGCTATCGAACTCGATATTTCGGATTCGGAGCAACTTAACAACGGTTTTATTTTTGGTAACAATAATTCTTCGTCGATTAATTTTGAGCGTTCTGAAAGAGGTTTGATTGCGAATATGACGGAGCGTAATGTGGTTAATCAAGCGGTTGATTTTTTGGGTTGGGTGTTATTTCTTGTTGGGCTTTTGTTGGTGTATTTGATATTTTGGTTGTTTTTATTTTTTCTACGCCGTTTTGATTCTGATCCGCGCCGGCGCCGGCGGTCTGGGGCGTTGAGCCGTGCAAAAAGCAGTTTAAACCGCGTACAACAAAAACTCAAAACAAATAATTCATCAGACGCAATAATTCTTTATGGAAGTGAATTGCAAAATTTATTATTCGGTTATATCGCTGATTTGAGTTGTGTGTCCGAACAAGGAATGACAACAAAAGACGCTTGCACAAAATATAAAGAACTTGGCGGCGAACATGAATTGTCAATGAAACTAAACACGGTACTTGAAATGCTTGACGGAGCCAAATACGGCGGTTTAGACTTAAAATCGCTTGACGATCTGATTGTATCAATTGAAGACATTCTCGCACACCCGATCAATCTGAAAAAATAAATTGAATAGTTACCGAGCAACTATTCAGTAGCAGGATTCAATTGTTTAGCGAAAGAGGATTTAGGAACAAAGCAGACAAAATCACAACGTTCTAAAGTAGACTTTTTCTCTAACCTAAAAATACATCAACGCAACAAAAAACCGCTTTTAACTCCTCCGAGACCACCCCTAGCCCCTCCGAAGGAGGGGAATAAGAAGACGCCTCCGAGTAAGGCGAATAATTCCCCTCCTTCGGAGTGGTCAGGGATGGTCTCCTACAGGTTAGCGAAAAGGTCTAGTACAAACAGTAGGGTTTGGGAAACAGAATTGTTGATGATAATAATAAACATACGACTGAATAAATACATTACTGATATATTGCTCGTTCTATAAATTTATGGCTCAAGAACGTAAAAGCCTACATTCCGTTGGATAATCAGGCTAAGGTTAGAGGAAATTAAAGTGTTAGCGGTTTAAAAACGCACGACGGAATATTTACGATTCTAATTATTGATTATTGACGTTTTTGAAGTGTTTTGTACAATTACGTCCCGTTTCGCCGTGTTAGCAATTGTGTTGCTGATTGCGGTTTGGTGATTTTGACGGGCGACAGTTGTATGGATTGCCGTCAAAAAATAAATATCAAAATTGGAGAGAAAAAATAATTATGATGGGAAGTACAATCGAAGATGTCAGAGGTCGTCAAATTCTTGACAGTCGTGGTAATCCGACTGTTGAGGTTGATGTGGTACTTGAGGATGGTTCATTCGGTCGGGCTGCCGTGCCGAGCGGTGCAAGTACCGGCGTTCATGAGGCGCTTGAGTTGCGGGACGGAGATAAGTCAAAGTATCTTGGCAAGGGTGTATTGAAGGCTGTAGAAAATATCAATGAAAAACTTGCGGAAGAAGTTTACGGTTATGATGCACTGGATCAAGTTGCGCTTGATAAACTTTTAATTGAGCTTGACGGAACGGAGAACAAGAGTAAGTACGGTGCAAATGCAATTCTTGGAATATCAATTGCAGTAGCAAAGGCGGCGGCTGACTATTCCGGTTTACCGCTTTATCGTTATCTTGGCGGAGTTGGCGCCAGACTTTTGCCGGCGCCGATGATGAATGTTATTAACGGCGGCGCACATGCGGATAACAAAGTTGACGTGCAGGAATTTATGATCATGCCGCTTGGTTTTACTTCATTTAGCGACGCAATAAGATGTGGTTGTGAAGTATTTCATTCACTAAAAAGCGTCTTGAAAAAGCAAAAATATTCAACAAATGTCGGAGACGAAGGCGGTTTCGCACCAGATTTGCAAAGCAATGAAGACGCGCTTAAATTGTTGGTAGAAGCGATTAGCAATGCCGGATATGAACCTGGTAAACAAGTTTATATCGCAATGGATTGTGCAAGCAGTGAATATTACAACGAAAATGATAAAACCTACACAATTGACGGCAAGCCGCTTAATAGCGGCGCGGTAGTTGACTTGCTTGCAGGTTGGTGTCAAAAGTATCCGATTGTTTCGATTGAGGACGGTTGTGACCAAGATGATTGGGAGGGTTGGAAGCGTTTGACAGAAGTGTTGGGAAACAATGTGCAACTTGTCGGCGACGACCTTTTTGTTACGAATACAAAAAGATTACAACGCGGAATTGAAAGCGGAATCGCAAATTCAATTTTGATCAAAGTAAACCAAATCGGCACGCTTACCGAGACAATTGAAGCAATTCAATTAGCTCATAGAAATGGCTACACATCTATTTCATCACATCGCAGTGGAGAAACGGAAGACGCTACAATTGCTGATCTTGCGGTTGCACTTGGAACCGGTCAAATCAAAACAGGTTCAGCGTCAAGAACGGATAGAATGGCTAAATACAATCAACTCATCAGAATTGAAGAAGAATTAGCACAAGCCGCAATTTACGCCGGTCCTCTGTTCCCAAAGTTGAAAAACAGATAACGGAACAATAATTGTAACGTTAAATGTTGTGTGAATAATTGTGAGAGTTGTAAGCAACAGTTAATTGTGATTTCGATTATCATGTTGCTTATACTTATTTTCACACTTTGAATTTTGTAACGGACAAAAATTAACATTAGGAAATTTTAGACTGTTTACTCTTGAGATTTCCTTTGCCGCCTGTTTACCTATAGGAAACGGGTGAAGGTAAAGGAAAATTCAAGTGTGAGCAGTTTAAAATGGTTGTTAAAAATTGTCTCAAGAATATTTATTTGCTATTTTGATTAGTTGCGTGAATGCTAAAATTGTGCCGCCGATTGCGCCGATGATTGCAAAAAAAACTACAGTGCCTAACAAATAATCAAGCCCAATTCCCAATAACACCGGAATAACCATTTCAAATACAATACTTGATATGTGAGCTGCAATCACGTAAGTATCTGAAATAGAATTCTCATTATTATGGGCAATTTTTTTGTTTTCATTTTCGGTTTTAGTTTTATTTTCGTTGTTATTGTTCATAATTTTTTCTGAAGTTTTTTTGAATTCGGATTGATGGGTATTATGTCTATAATCAAGAGTTGGAGTTGTCCTGTATATTCTAATAGACCTTTTCGCTAACCTGTAGGAGACCACCCCTAACCTCTCTGAAGGAGGGGAATTATTCGCCTCACTCGGCAGCGTCTTATTCCCCTCCTTCGGAGGGGTTAGGGGTGGTCTCGGAGGAGTTAAATGCGGTTTTTTGTTGTAGGTTTTTTGTTGCGTTGATGTATTTTTAGGTTAGAGAAAAGGTCTAATTTATATTTGAATTTTTGGTTTTAAGATATTGTTCAAATTTGTCTTGTTTTTCAAGTTTCTTTTTATCATTATGTTCCTTAAAAAAAGAAAGCATAATTTAAGGTGGGAAGAGTTTAATTGTATGTAGGGTTGTTTTAATGGTCAATGATGATGTTGTTATTCGTGCTGCGTCGGCAGGTGATGTTGGTTTGATTTTGAGTTTTATTTATGAGTTGGCGGAGTATGAGCATTTATCTGATTCGGTTTGTGTAACGGAGTCTGTTTTGCGGAATTGGATTTTACGCGGAGAGGTGGAAATATTGATTGCGGAGGTTTTGGGCGAGCCGGCTGGTTTTGCACTTTATTATTTCACGTACACAACTTTTCGCGGTGCAAAAGGAATATATATTGAGGATTTATTTATTCGTCCTAAATTTCGCCGCAATGGAATAGGTACGAAATTTTTTTG
>JAITDV010000625.1 GCA_031282385.1 Planctomycetaceae bacterium
AAAAAAATAAACGCGGAAAAAGAAAAAAAACTATTAAAAAATACGACCCAAAAGTAAATCACGTATCCACCTTCCAAATAATAAATAAAAGAAAAATAAACTCACCTTGAAAGCACTGGGGGCTAGGGGTGGTCTCGGAGGAGTTAAAGGCGGTTTTTTGTTGTAGTTTTTTTGTTGTGTTATTTTTAGGTTAGAGAAAAGGTCTAATGATGACGGTTGTTTTTTTATTTTGTGTAGTGTAGTACGTTTTTTGTTTGTTGGATGTAAAGGATTGTAATTGTTTACAAGTGAGTTTTGTGTAACGTGTGCAAGATTATTAGCAATTTCGTTTTAACGTGTGTGTCTGTGTTGTCGAATTCTAAATATTAGAAAGGAAAAAATAATGAACGAGTATAATTTTTTAAGCCGAGGGTATCGGAAATTTTGTCAACTTGAAATTGAGAGTTTATTGTGTATGCGGACGTTGTTATTTTTGATAAGCGGATTCAAAAAAGCGTCAGGTGCGGTATTGACGATAATTATTTTTGCGTGTTTTTTGGCAGTGATTTTGAATCAAAGTTATGCAGAAGATTCGGGACAAAATAATGCGCAATTTCAATGGGACATAAAATCAGATTATCAATTTGCCCTGAAACAGAATAATAAAATCGTTTGGCAATTCAACGCGGAACCGTCAAATGCGTCCAAACCTTATTTTGATCCGCTTTGTGTTGTTGGTTGTAAATCTCTTTCATTACCCGATCCGTCGGATCATCCTTGGCATCTTGGTCATTGGTTTTCGTGGAAGTATATTAACGGAGTAAATTATTGGGAGACGGACAAAAAAGGTATTGCGCAAGGTGAAACGTTTTGGTCGAAGCCAAGACGCGTATTAAATCGTAATGGCAGTGCGAGTATTTTTCTTGAGGTTGGTTATCGTCCGCGCAAGAGCAAGAGTGATCAAGTATTGCCGTTGGTGAAAGAGCAACGTGAGATTATTATTTCTGTACCTGAAATTGATGGTTCTTATATTTTGGATTGGGTGCAGGAATTTACGGCAATGGAAGATGTAACGTTTGACCGTACAGCGATTCCGGGTGAGAAAAATGGAGTTGACTGGGGCGGTTATGCCGGTTTATCGATTCGGTTTTCTAATGAGTTGCGGGAAGTGAAAACGGTTGCGGCGAATTCTGCAAAGTTACATAGACGTAAAAATAATTGTCTTGATTTTTATGATGCGGATGGTGTTGAGCAAAATGGAGTAATTGATGGGCGAGAATATGGTATTGCGATTTTGTCGCATCCTGATTCGCAATACGGACGCAATTGGTACGTTATTGAAGAAAAAAATTTCACGTACATTAATGCCGCAACTCTTTTACACGGCGCAGTCAAATTGTCTAAAGGTGAAGTATTGAAATTATGTCATCGGGTACATGTTCATAAAGGACGTTGGGACGCGGTCAAATTGAACGAAGCGGCGTCGAAGTATAAGTTGACGTCTCCGAAAATAAGTGAAAAAGTATTGCCCAAATAAAAAATTCCCGAAAGAACACAAGTTTTACCTCAAAAAACAACCTCGCAATTATTTTAAACTGTTCACACTTGAATTTTCCTTTACCTTCGCCTGCTTACTATCGGCAAGCAGGCTTTTACGCTCTTGAGTCTTGCAATTTATGTAAGAATAAGAATAGTATTATATTGGTGGAATGACGGCGACGCCGATTTTATGCGGCGGTATTTTTGTACTTGTTTTGTAAGGTAAGATTATTGGTTCGGGAATGACTTCGGCATTGGGAAAACGT
Source organism: Planctomycetaceae bacterium (assembly GCA_031282385.1). Taxonomy (GTDB): domain Bacteria; phylum Planctomycetota; class Planctomycetia; order Pirellulales; family Thermoguttaceae; genus WRKP01. The sequence goes on from JAITDV010000625.1 coordinate 1,785, forward strand.
TGGTGAACCCAATTTGGTATGTAATTGTTGGGATTGTTATTTTCTGAAATATTCCAAACGACTAATCCGCCTTTTTGATTTACATCTGCGTCGGTTGACCAATTTCCGGTTGGTTTTGCGTCTAAATTGCTGATTCCGCCGTCGTAAATATTCCAGTAAAAATGAAGACTTGGTCGATCACGCATTGCATAACAAGCATAGCCGCAAATAGACCACTCACCGCTAACAAACGGACAAGGCGTATTAAATTTTGAATACCAAATTTGATCGCATTGAGTTCCCAGTTCCCGTGTTGGGAATAGTTGTTTTTTCTGTTTACCGTGCAGACTAGAGAATAATATTGAAGTAACGAGTAACAGGTACATAATCACTTCTAGCAAGACTGTTAATTTTACTGTGTTGACAAGCGTATTTGCCGATTTGTTGCACTGAAACCGCAACATTAACCAAACACTAAGAAAAGTCCAAAACGGTGCGCCGTAGGACGCGGAAAGCCAACAGTTTTTAACAGTCATAATCGCAATACAAAGAATAAAAGGAATAATAAAACAACAAAAAAGATATTGTCTGCATGCACTTTCGTTTTTGGTTTCATGAATTTTTAATTTCCAATTCCAAACAAAACCCAATACCGGATAAATTACAATAAGTGTAGAATACCAATTTTCCATTTGGTAAATAGTAAACCACATCGGCATAAGAATACGGCAAATCTGACTCGAATAAATAAAACGATTTTTTGCATAATCTAGTGTTGCAAAATCATTTTGATACAACCAAATAATGTGCGGTGTAAAAATTAGAAAAGCAATTATTGTAGTAATGTATGGTCCGATTCCGCGCCATAATTTTCTTCCGTCAGATCGTGTGAACATAAAAATAAGCATTGATAACACAAGAAATACTGCCATATATTTCGCGTGAAATGTAAGACCAATCGAAACACCAGATAAAACCCAATACAAAAAACGATTTGTCTGAAACGCTTGAAAAACAAAATAAACCGAAAGCGACCAAAACGCAATTAAAACCATATTTTGATTATAAACAAGCGAATGATACGTAAAAAAATAGTATGGAAGAATTGTAAACGCTCCTACCAATGCCAGTTTCTCTGAAAGTACTTTTCTTCCAAGTTGCCAAACAGACCACAAAGTAAGAATAACACAAAATTGAGACGCAATAAAAGGCGCGGCAAAACTTCTATTGGTGATAATATTAACGATTTCTAAAATCCATGCAGGCAACATAGGATGTTTTCGTGTTGCAATAACCCATTCTTTTGCGATACATTGTACTTCAATAACGTCGCTAATCCGGTAACCAGTGTGAAACATCGTCGGTAAAATAACCCACAACGCAGAAAAGAAAACTGTTATTGACCAAAAACAAATAGCAGCAACTTTCGGCGAAAAATTGTTCAATGAATTTATTGTTTGTAATTTTTCTTTCATATTCGTGAAATTCTATCTGATCGTACTATAATTTAATGTTACGTTTATTGATTGTGTTTTTGAAAATTTGGCTGTGTTGTTTGAAGTCAAGCCGAAAAAAATCATTGCCCATAAAGCAACAAATTTTTCACCGCCGCATTTACATAACCAATGACCTTGCAGTTAAAAAGTCGAAAAAGATAATTTTTAGAAACAGCTTTTGGAATTTTGTGCAATCTTTTAAAAAAGAGCTATTACCTTTGGCGTTTTTTTGATAGATTTTTATCCAAAAAAGATAAAGAGAAAACTTCAGAATACAATATACCAAAAAGAGTTCGGTATTGAAAAAATTTATTTGAGGTAGTACGGCATCTATTTTAGAGTTGTCTATTGGGGGGGGGGCGCCCCCC
>JAITDV010000375.1 GCA_031282385.1 Planctomycetaceae bacterium
CTACAGGTTAGCGAAAAGGTCTAATATAAATTTACTCCTAAATAATTAGATTTTAAACTGTTCACACTTTAAATTTCATTTACCTTCGCCTGTTTACCTATCGGAAAACAGTTTTTTATGCTCTTGAGTCAAGCAATTTATAGTACGAACAGTATAATTACGTAAGATTAATTTATTGTTTCAAAAATACGTTGTGTTATATTGCGAATATTTATTGATGATACACCTGTTAATTAATAAATCAATATCCGCAACTATTCAACTATCCTGTTTCTCAAATTGAATAATGTAGAATCGCAACCGGCAAGTTAACATAATTTACGTACAAAAAATACTTTCCGATTTTATTGTAACGATTTGAGGTATTCCAGCAGATTTGTTAGTCCGACTCTTTCGATAGTTGTTCCGAATCTTTCTTTATCGTTACCGTTATTTTCGTACCATTTTATTATAGCGTCGATAATGTTGAATAGTTTCGATTTTTCTTTGATGTCAAATGATAATCTGTCTCCCCATCGCGGCGTTTTGCCCGCCATCCCGCCAACAAATACGGCAAAATTACCAACACCCATAACGCCCAGATCATTTTCTTGCGGTTTTGAACAACAATGCTTGCAACCGCTTACGGCGATTTTGAATTTATGCGGTAAATTCTTTCGGTTGCCGAAGCGTTTGAATAATTCTTGGGCAAGTAGTTGCGTATCGATAGTTCCAAACTTGCAATAAGTACCAGGACAAGCAGTAATCGCACGAACACATTTACCGCTTTGCGCAGACCGTAAAGAAGATTTTTCAATAGCACGTTTGAACAATGATAATTTTTCGTAAGATATATGCGGAATTTCAACTCCTTGACGTGTTGTCAAGTGTACAGTGCCGTCTCCGTAGCGAGTTGCAAAAGTCGCAATTTCGCGTAATTGTTCTGCTGTCAGAAAACCGCCGATAACAAGAATTCTTGAACTAAATTTTGTTTTTCCTTTTTCAGAAAATAAAGCGGACTCTTTGAGTTTTGCAATTTCCTGATCGGAAATTGGGCTTGGTGTCAAGTTAGGCATCGGAAATAATGAAGTTGCTCAATTTATTGAACAACTATTGAGACTGTAATTGTAATTCATTGTACCGCTTATATGAATTACAAAGTTACAGTTTAAAGGTTAATTAAGTTTTTAATTTTGGTTGCTCACAGACTAAAGTGTACTCAATATATTATCACAAAAATAATCAAAGGACAGTTACTGGAAATTTGTGAAAATTCGTGGACAAAAATTTTTTTTAGAAGTTACCTGCAACGTGTTTGGCAGAGGTTAATAAACTGTTCACTCTGTAAATTTCTCATTTGCCGTCGTCTGCTTACCTATCGGAAAGCAGGCTTTTACGCCCTTGAACCAAGCAATTTATAGCACGAACACTATATGAATGCCTACTTTTTATTGATTATTTGTAACGATATTTCGGTTATCAATTACTCTTTTGGCTTTGCCCTCGTATCTCTCCAAAGTCATTGGCGGCAATAACTCAACCGGTAAATGTAAACCGGTAATTTGATGAATTGTGCTTTCGATTCGTTTCTTTAGTTGAACCATATCAATCATTTTGTCCGAAAGCAGATTTTTGTCCAACTCAACTCGAACTCGCACTTCATCAAGCGTTTTCGGGCGTTCAAGTATAATTTGATAATGCGGCGCAGCACCTTCAATCGAAAGCAACGCCTCTTCAATTTGCGACGGAAAAATATTTACACCGCGAATTATCAGCATATCATCACTGCGTCCAATCACTCGTCCCATTCGTAACGTCTCACGACCGCAATCGCATCGACCAGAATAAAGAACCGCAATATCACGAGTCCTGTAACGCAATATCGGCATCGCTTCACGGGAAATCGACGATATAACCAATTCACCCGGTTTACCTTCAGGTACCGGTTGCAATGTATCCGGATCAATACATTCAACAATAAAATGATCTTCCTGAAAATGCATTCCTGAACGTACCTGACATTCGCCGCTTACGCCAGGACCCATTACTTCGCTCAAACCGTAGTTGTTGGAACTTTTTATATCAATAGTTGCTTCAAGAGTTTCTCGCATTTGTTCCGTCCATGGCTCGCCGCCTAAAAACGCAAGTTTAAGCGCAAGCTCCGATGCATCTACGTTTTCAATTTTAATTGCTTCAGCAATTGTTAGAGCATAACTTGGCGTACAAACTATTGCGTCGGATTGCATATCTTTGAGCAACATGATTTGTCGTTTTGTGTTACCCGCAGCCGATGGAACTACTGCCGCACCAACTCGTTCAATTCCATAGTGTAAACCAAAACCGCCCGTAAAAAGACCATAACCAAAAGCAACTTGAACTGTATGATGAGATTGCAAACCGCCGGAAACAAGAAAACGTGCGCAAAGACTTGACCATAAATTGAGATCCGCTTGAGTGTAGGCGATAATTGTAGGTTTACCTGTTGTGCCGGTTGAGCCGTGATAACGAACTACTTTTTCACGCGGCACCGCAAGAAAACCAAGCGGATAATTATCCCGTAAATCAGATTTTGTTGTAAGCGGCAATTTGACAATATCATCTACAGACCGAATTGATTCAGGTCGAAGCTCAATTTCATCAAATTTTTTACGATAAAATGGAACCATCATACAACGACGAATCGATTCACGCAAACGAACGAATTGAATTGCACGAATCTCATCACGCGAAAGAGTTTCGTTTTTATCCCAGATAAAGGGTTTATAAGGGTACTGTGACATCGGATTTCACGAATTTAATAATGTAACAAATAAAGCGGGAACATCTCTACAACAAATAATCAAACGGCAACGAAAAATATACTGCTCGTACTATAAATGTGTGACTCAAAAGCGTAAAAGCCTGCATTCCGTAGGTAAGCAGGTGAAGGTAAATGAAATTAAAGTGTGAAAAGGTTCAAAGTTTACGAACAAACATGCCAGGTGGAAACATAGTAAATCGCAATAGCCATTTTGTAATATTTGTAACTATTCAGCCGTATTTAATAAACCACCCCTGCCCCTCCAAAGGAGGGGAATTTAATTCCCCTCCTCTGGAGGGGGTAGAGGTGGTTAAAAAATGATAGTTTTAAGCGGTTACTGCGCTACGCTGCTGTAAGTTTTTTTCGTGTAGAGCCGCCGACTGAATAGTTACGACAAATTCCACTGAAATATTACTAATATTTTATGTAGTTGTTTTCTAATTGTTACCAATTTCAAAGCAGTCTGTACGCTACCGCTTCATTCCCACCTGTCATTACGAAAAAAGTACTTTTTCAATCGAATCTTGTTTTCGAGTGAAACGATATTCACTTTTTTGAGTTTTACCCAACCAGATTCTTTCTGGACAAGTTACTATGGATCAGATACAGATGTAATAGTGATCCAGTTATTTTCTGCACTTGCTCCATCAAACCACTTTTCACTGCCTATGATAAACTCATACTTAGGAGGAGGCTTTCCGCCATTTTTGTCTTCATACTCAAATCTACAGTATTTTTCAAATCTTTTTGCAACTTTCTTAGCACTATCAGGATCATCTATAAGATATTCATTTCTATCACCATACGAAGTATCATAGAGTTTATTTCGAAAAAAAACTAAAGCATGATCTCTCCACGATTTTTCATGCGGAACTTCACCATGATGTTTTCCCTTCGTAGAGCCTGCATAAAGAATAACCCAGTTGTAAAATCTGTTTGTTGTTATTTTAATCATTTGCAAATTTGTCCGAATTTCATAGCGTTTTTGGTT
>JAITDV010000086.1 GCA_031282385.1 Planctomycetaceae bacterium
ATGTTGTCTCGGTTATCTACCCCCAGTTGAAACTGTGGGTTATTCACGGAAAACTCCTACGAAGTAAATGTTGCTCGAGTTATACTGTTCGTACTATAAATTGCATGATTCAAAAGCGCAAAAGCCTGCTTTCCAATAGGTAAGCAGGCGGCGGTGAAGGAAAATTCAAGTGCGAACAGTTTAAAAGCTAATTATGAATCTCCTACGGAGATTTGTTGTTATTTTTCGCATTTATTCTATTGATATGAATGCCCTACGGGCAAAGCACGCATAGAATGTACCAACCATTTATCCATGCTCTTCACGTGAGGAAATCATATCAATAGAAAATGTAACCTCAACACTAATTCCACTGAAATATTACGAATTTTCTACAATCTACAAAATCATCTATCGGGAAACTTGCATTAATATCATTACGATTAATTTTTACACTGTTCACACTTCAATCACGCACATTTTGGCAAAATATGCTGCCTCATAAATTCATTCTCAATATCATAACATTTATTCAACAATTACAAAAGATCAATCTTGGCGGATTTTTTTTGAGGGCAAGTTTTTTAAGATTTTGACAATGAAATCAATCTCTTCATGTGTGTTGTAAAAGGCAAGAGAAACTCGTACTGTACTTTCTAATCCAAAATGTCTCAAAATTGGTTGGGCGCAATGATGTCCGGCTCTTACAGCAATTCCTTCAGCGGCAAGTATTTTGTTTATCTCGTCGGTTGTGTAACCGGCAACTACAAACGAAATTACCGATGCTCTATTTGTTGCGTTACCGATTATTCGTACACTTGCAATCTTATTAAACTCACCCAACGCATATTCCAAAAGTCCGTGTTCATAACGGCGTATGCCCGCCAACCCTATCGCCCCCACATAATCCAACGCCGCTCCAAGACCAACCGCATCCGCAATATTGCCCGTGCCGGCTTCAAAACGGCTCGGTGCGGCATTGTAAATAGTCCGTTCAAATGTTACATCTGCAATCATACCGCCGCCGCTTTGATATGGTCGCATAGAATTTAATATCGCTTCTTTACCGTACAAAACACCAATACCGGTTGGGGCAAAAATTTTGTGTCCCGAAAATACAAAAAAATCCGCTCCGAGCATCTGTACATTCGTCGGCAAATGCGGAACAGATTGTGCGCCGTCTATCAATATTTTTGCACCGAATTGATGGGCAAGTTTGACAATCTCTTCCGTAGGCGTGATTGTCCCAATAGCATTTGAAACTTGAGTAACCGCAACCAATTTCGTTTTACCGTTGCGCAAAATATCCGTGTAATTATCGATCAACAATTCGCCATCAGAGTTGACCGGAATAACACGAAGTACGGCACCTGTTTCTGTTGCCAGAATTTGCCAAGGGACAATATTGGCGTGATGTTCAAGATACGAAATAACTATCTCATCACCTGCGTGAATATTATCCTTGCCCCACGCCGATGCAACAAGATTAATCGCTTCCGTTGTCCCGCGAACAAAAATGATTTCGTTTACCGAAGCGGCATTCAAAAACTTACGCACAACCTCACGCGAATTTTCATAAGCATCTGTTGCCCGCGCCGCCAAATCATGCGCGCCGCGGTGAATATTGGAATTTTCACGCTCATAAAAATAACGCAACCTATCTATTACCGCAAACGGTTTTTGCGTCGTTGCACCATTGTCGAACCAGACAAGAGGCTTGCCATGTACGTGTTCCGACAAAATCGGGAAATCTTTGCGTATCGCAACAATATCAAATTCACGTGATAATCCATTGACAAATTTCGGCGACTGGTTAAACAATTGCTCGGACACGGGCAAAATTAATTTGATATCGTTTGTTTTATTGGACTCGCCAACATCTACAGCATTTTGCTCTGTAACAAATGGACTTTGATCAGTAAAAAAATCGTCCATGAAATCAGACGGTAACAACATCGGCGTCTGAATATTATTCACCAACATATCGGTTTGTGCATATGAATTTGAGGTTGGCAAAATCGGCGAATTAGTTGCGGGTGGACTAACCGTGTTGTAATTCGGTACAAAATTGTTTGCGGTAATATTGTCTGCATCTTTTCCGCCTGCAATAACATTTCCTGCATCCGCAACATTATTGCCTGCGAACAAATCGCCGGTATCAGCAACTTGAACTGCGGCAAAAACAAGATCGTCGAGAGTTGAAATAGACATGGTTTTATTTTTCGTTGCGCTAATCAGTCAACAATAACTGACAATAGCTGTGTTTTGAATTGTTTGCAATTTAATTTAAACTATTCACACTTTAAATTTCCTCTACCACCGCCTGCTTACCTATCGGAAAGGTAACTATTCAGTAGTGTAGACCTTTTCGCTAACCTGTAGGAGACCACCCCTGCCCCCTCCTTCGGAGGAGTTAAGGGCGGTTTTTTCGTTGTAGGTTTTTTGTTGCGTTGATGTATTTTTAGGTTAGAGAAAAGGTCTACTTTAGAGCACTGCGTTTTTGTCTGCTTCGTTCCTATTCCGTACACCCATTTTCCTTTTTCCTAAACAATTGAATCCCGCAATTTATAGTACAAACAGTATATTGATTTTTATTTTTATTTATCGTTGTAGGAATAGTAGTTTCCCACGTCAACATTTTCCAGCACCGCAACTGCATCATCCGCCAAAATTGCCAACGAACAATAAACGGACAAAAAATAAGATGCAATTCCTTGTTTATCAACTCCCATAAAACGTACCGCTAAACCACGTGAAACTCCGCCTGGTAAATTAGCTTGATAAAGCCCCAAAACGCCGCGTTTCTTTTCCCCGGTTCGGACAAGCAAGACATTGGTTTTGCCGGCTTTACTCTGCGGATTTTTTATGCCGTCAACAAACAACTTGTCTGTCGGAATAATTGGAATACCGCGCCACGTCAAAAATGCCGAACCATAAAATGAAACAGTCGTCGGCGGAACACCGCGACGCGTACACTCCCGCCCGAACGCCGCAATCGCACGCGGATGAGCAAGAAAGAACGAAGGCTCCTTCCAAACTTTAGAAATCAACTCATCAAAATCATCAGGTGTCGGCGAACCTGATATTGATTTAATTTTTTGCGATGCGACAGCGTTTTTCAGTAAACCGTAATCGTCACTGTTGACCAGTTGGCTTTCTTGGCGTTCTTTGAGACTTTCGACCGCAAGTCTGATTTGTTCGTTGACTTGATCAAATGGACTGCCGTACAAGTCGGCTATTCTTGTGTCAATATTAATGACAGTTGAAATAGAGTTTAATTTGTACTCGCGGGGTGCGGATTCGTAATCAACAAAACCTTCGGGAACTTTGCGGTCGTCGGTTGCTTGACGGCAAAGTGAATCGAGCGGAGTTTCGCCTTCTTTGACTTTATTGAGCCGGAATATTCCGGTGTCAAGCGATTTCCAGTCAAGAAATCTAGGAAGCCAACGCGGCGTCAAAGAGCCGAATTGAGCTTCCGTTTTTGTTACGTTGGCAAGTTGATATGCCGCTTGTGAGCTTAATGCTCTGGGAGTATTGCCTGATTCTGACATAATTTTTCCTCAAATAAAATATTAACTTACGAAAATTAAAGAAACACGATTATTGTTACGAAATTTACACAATCCCAAAAAATATACCTCAAAAAACCAAAAAACAACCAGCAAAATATACTGCCCAACATCGCACAAAAGTTATACTGTTCGTACAATAAATTACACAGCTCAAGAGTGTAATTTTTAGTACGAGCAGCATATAAAATCGGAAAAGGGAAGGGGAGTACACGGCAAATTTAAATTGCAACTCACAATAGCAAACTCGGTTTTCGTACCTTTGGGAACGTCCGCAACAAAATGAATTGTGCTGACATGACAAACTTGGACGTCTTTTTAAAAAACAAAAATTCGCTATGAGGAATAAATTGATTTTTGGGATTTCTAAAAATTATTTTTTGGATTTTGAGAGAGCATGGTTGTTGAAATTGAATATTTTTTGCCAATAATCCCGCAACAATTCACAAATTAACTTTCGGCAACCCGTGCAAGTTTATTTTTTGGCAAACCTACATCCGTTTTTTGGGTATCGGGGTTATCGATTTATCAAAATGTGTTTAGTAGAGAGATTATTTTGTATATGCTTGCGTTTTGCAACATTCATTCAATTTCTATGTCCACCATTTACAAGAAATTTATTAGACAAGCAGGGCTTCGCAACAAATCGGGAGTAAATTCTACAACAACAATACCAAATGTCAACAGGGGAACAAATAACCCAAAATTAAATCTCATAACTATTCATTCAACCAACATCATACTTAACGGGAAGAGGGAATTTTACAAAATTAGCACAATTAATGTAACGTTCAGAATTTTCAGAATTTACAAACATGGAATTAGAAGCCGAAATCTCGGATTTAAAGTCTAAATCTCAGATGTTGGAAGTCGGAATCATACGATTTGAGATTGGACCGGAATCCTATATTTGAGATCAAATTGTATGAATATTTAATTCAAAATTATTAAACTGTTCACACTTTAAACTTCCTTTACCACCGCCTGTACTTGCAAAGTTCCCGTCGGTGATTGCACAGTTGTCTTTTGTGATTTCTCTTGAAAAGTTGCTCACGATTAATATTGCAAAAAAACTGGAGCTGTGTTTTCTACAGAATAATGATAACCCCGTATCTTGTATGTCGGCAAGTTAGAAGAATCCGGTTGAAGCTGCAATTGGTTTTCAGATACTTGAATTGTGTTATTTGATAAATTATCGTAATTCACATTGATTTCTTGCAAATTATCCTCCACGTGCCCGCCTGATAATAATACTGTTGAATCGCCGCCCTCAAATCCGACGTCATTGTTGCCCCCGCCGTCCGCCGCCGCCACACTAAACGGATCAACTGGAAATTCAAAATTACCACGCCCCACAACCTCACGCCCCACAACCGGAAACGAATTCCCCCTCTGAACCCCAACTCCAACCCCACGCCCCAAATCAGCCGCCAAAAAAACACCACTTACAGACTCTATATTATTATTATTTCGTCTTGCAACTGTATTATTGTTACGAATATTTTTTGAGTCCCCTTTAACATCCGTACCCCCCGCAATAACACGATCCCTCAAATTCGAGTTGGCAATAAATTCATCACGTTTTTGCAAAAATACATCCGACATCGCAATATCACCACTCCCCCTGTAAATCATCGCCAATTCAACATACGCTTGCACTTCACCTAACACCGGTCTTATATGCCGCAACGCCTCAACAGGTCTGTCTTGCCGCGCAAGACAACGCCCAAGCTCAACTTTGAGTTGCGACTCGTGCGGAAAAAGAGAAATCGTGTTGCGTAATATTGCTTCAGCTTGATCCAGTTTGCCGCACTCCGTCAAAAACTTGTTATAGTCATTGACAACCACCTGAATAATTCCTCGTTTCGCATACTTCAAAGCATACCTAAAATACACGTCAGCCTCATTCAACTCCCGACTCCGACGCCACACAATCAACGCTAAACGATGATACGGCGCCGCTAACACCCCCTCCCGCGTCCTCCTTGAATTTAACTTTATAAACTCCTTGTACAAATCCAACGCCGCCTCCAAATTGCCCGCAGACTCCTCACGCCTTGCCTTGATAAAAATTTCCCTCGACACAACAGATTTCGCCCCCGTTACCGACTCCTCATAAATCTGCTCCGTCATCACATTGCCCTGACGTATCTTGTCAACCGCCTCCAAACCATCATCCTCCAAATACACATCGTCAACCTTGCGCCGAAACAAAAAAGAAGGCAATAATGACTTCAACCTCTGCGGATTCAACAATAAACTCTGCATCGACTCCGTCGGCTTCAACCGCATATCAGATTTGTCGCCTAAACCAACTTCCACCCCACCAGACTCACCCCCCCACGAATAAGGCAGCAATCCACCTTTCCCCGATAAATTTGCACCAACAGAATTGCCCTCAACCTTGCCCCCTACACTACCTACAACAACACCAGTTTCCGGCACATTTTCACGCCCGCCCAACGAAACCGCCCTTGCCCCAACAACAGAACTACTCGCCCCAAAAACCGCATCCGACTTCGGAACATTGGAAAACGATGAAGAAACATTAGAAACAGCTGGAGAAACGGATGGAGACGTAGCTGGAGAAGCAGTTGCCAAACTATCGGTAACCCCATTCGACTTCGCACCAACATCCAAAGAATTTGACGCCGAACTAACCGCCCCAAACACAGGATTCGTCGGCAATAAATTCAACGAGCTCGAACTTGCAGCAACATATACGCCATTATTATTGAGCTTGCCGTTATTGTTTATGTTAGTAACATTGTTCGGATAACCTCCCATCGGTTGCAGCGGTTTTGTATTTTGTCCTGATGTTGAAGATTTCACAGCTTGATTTTGGTAATATTGCAATTGCTTGTTCGTAACAACCTCTCCAGATTCCCGCACTGTGTTTAACAAATTACTATTGCCGGACAGAACACTCGACTGCGAACACACCGTACCACAGACAAACTGTAGATACAAAGCAACAAATATAATTGATATTACTTTTGATAACGCTTGCATACGAAACTTCCATGTAAATTACAAGACTCCATCACAATTGCAGCGGTAACCCACATATCAAAAAACAACTACATTCCACAAAAGTACAAATTGCGTATTCTGCTGCCCCAAAAAAATACTCCAACACTCTCCCAAAAATAAACACAACGCTACATTTTGCCCCACAGAACACAACAAAAAAACTAAAGCACCCATAAAAATAGACAACCGCTTCCTTAACTTATCGATCTGTAAAACCCTATCACTTGAAACAAAAAAATAGACGATTCCAATTGAAACCTTTGTTCCCAGTCGTCAAAACATACATTCCGTTTTTTCGATACAATCGGAACACTTGACTCCCCCTAATCCCCCCTTGCCCCCAAATACCCTCAACAAAAAATCACCCGAAATACCCACCACACCACAAAAAATCAAAAAAAACCTTCACAAAATTCGACAAAAAAATATTTATTTGCGCAAAACCCATAGTAATTGACCAAATTAATATGTTCGATACAATTACCCGCCTTATTAAACAAAATACGACAACCGCAAACGAAAAATGAAAATTGCCGGTTAGGTAATGCCGGTTATAGGTAAAGCTGGGCAATCAGCCCCAATATCAGTTTTAACAGAGAATTAACCTCTAATTCATTTCCACCAACTACTACAAAATTTATGCAAAACAATCCCACAGATCAAAACGACGGTTCGTACCAGGTTAATGGCGAAAGTTATCGGGTTGACTATATACCTGTACCTCCGCCCAAAAGCGGTTGCGGTGGTTATGGTTGTTTGATGGGTTGCGGTATTGGCTGCTTAGTGTTGCTAATTATTGCAGTAGTAATCGGCGTCCTGTTCTACTACTATTGCGTCAAAGGAATACCACTGAAAATTTCACCTGAAACAACTATCATCTCATCTCCCCTAAAATCTGACGGTAAATCAGTTGACTTTTTCTCGGCAATAAAGGAAAAAATTGAACCCAAAGATCCCGCAAAAAATAACGGCTTCAAAAATGTCCTCAACGCATACGGAAAAGAGCTGATCACCAACTCCAAACAAGAAGAACTAAGTTACGGTTGGATTTTCCCAGAACTCTGCAAAAGCATCGGTCTCGATCCAAACCTCAAACCAACCCATATTTACAAAGAACCCGACTTTACAAAAATCAAACCAGCCAACAAAGAAATAAATAAACAAAACGAAAAAGAAAAAGAAAACGATGTTGCAGAAATACAGGAAAATAAACAGGACTCTAGCGAAATTACTGTTTTCAAAAATATATTGTCTAAAAATTGGTCTATCAACGAATATCCAAAATTGAAAGAATGGCTTGAAAAAGTTGACTCAGGACTCGATGTTGTACAAAAAGCAGCTATGGAAGAAATTTACTTTGTCCCAATGGTACGCAGAAACGAAAAAGAATTGGCTGTCATGTCAATCCCGTCAACAATCAGAGGAAATGCAAAATTACTACAAGGCTTGCAAGTGCGTTCAATGTTGCGAATCGGCGAGGGAGAGTTCGGTAAAGCTTGGGACGATATGATAGCTTCAATACACCTAAAACTTAACTTGATCAACAAAGGAATTCATATTTTTGATAACAGATCAGATCAAACTAGACTACAAATAATCAAAACAATTGCCAAATCATCATCAAATTGGACGCCTGAACAAATCAATAAAGCAATCTCCGATCTAGAATCAATTCCCCCAAGCCCAAAACGGGAAGATGTGTTGTTGATTGTTCAATTTATTCTGCTCGACGTATTCTCAACAGCCGGAGATTCCAAACAGTTCGTCGAGTCAATTTCAGGTCAGACATTAGATTCACATCCGACAAGTGAACAATTAAATAATCTCACAAATTTGATGGAGTTGTGCGGTTTCAATTGGAATATAGCCGCAAAAAAATTAAACGAAGCAGCTGAAATACACAAAAAAACAATCAACGACACAGATACCGAAAAAATACTCAACGCCACAGGTAAAAATATAAAACAAGAATTGGACGAATTCTCCCAACGATTGTCCGTACAAATACACGACCAAATGGCAAATATAATTACAGTCTCCGGTCGTTCGGAAATCGCAGGTTTTGTTGTCGGTGAATTTGTCCCGATTTTGGAAAAGTACATTTTCAAACAAACATTAAACGACGAAATACACCACCGATTACTACAAACAACATTCTCAATTGAACGTTACAAATCAGAACATAAAAAATACCCCAAATCCCTCGATCAACTAAAACTTCCCCCACCCGCAGTAACAGCAATAAAAACTGATTACAAAACCACAGATAAAGGTTACAAGATATCAATCTGTGATACCGAATTAGAAATCACACCAAACACACTCTAAAAAAATATCACATGAACGGTTAAAAACAAACTATTCAAAACTTGACGACTTTAAGAAAAAACGTGAAAAAAACGTATTGATTTAGTCTTACGATTTGAATAAAATACGCCGCCCCATTCGTTTTGGTAATACGGCGCAAATTTTAGGCTCAAGCGGTATTGCTTGGGCGGTTTTTTACAGACGAAACTCTGAAAAACTCAAAAGACAAAACATACTATTTTAATTGTTTTTTGGTCACAGCTTTCCTGTAATTTGCTAAACACAATCAACAATATTTTTACAAATCCCAAATAGAAAGGCGGTTGATAATGAAAAAAATCAAAAAGAAAAATCCGGTAAACAACAAAAAAACAACAAAAAATACCCCGCCCAAAAAGGGTAAACAGCCGGTTGCACACAAAAAAATTACAAAATCAATAGCAAATAAAAAAGTAAAAAAGAAAGTAAAGAAAAAAAATATTGCGCTGAAACCAAAAACGGTTAAATCACTTGTTGCAAAAAGTAAAAAAAAGACCGTCAAAATCCTGAAAAAAACTGCCGCCAAAAAAACAACCATTAAAAAAATAAATTCCACAAAACCCACTAACAACAAAAAACTCGTACAAAACAAATCAAAACTGCTTAATTCAAAAAACAACTCAATCATACCTGTAGTTTTGAAACCAGTTGTTGAAAAAGATAATTCAATTTCAACTCAACAATCTTTGCTGTCGCAAAAAACGCAAATTAAACCGAATATCGAATTAAAAGAAGTTAAACCGGAAATCCCTGAAATAAAATTAAACTCTGTTACAGTTGCAGAGGTACCGTCAGCTTCGCCAACAGAATCAATGAATAAACAATTGAGTGAGGCGGAATTAAATGGTTACCGGCAAAAATTAATAGCAATGCGTGCGAGGTTGCGGGGTGATGTTTCAACAATGACAGATGCTGCATTGAATAAAAACCGCATGGACGCTTCCGGTGATTTATCAGCTGTACCGATTCACATGGCAGATGTTGGTACGGACAATTTTGAACAAGAACAAACGCTTTCGTTTATGCAAAATGAACGCGGGATTTTGGTAGATATTGAAGAGGCTTTAGGTAGGATAAAAGATGGCACGTATGGAATTTGCGAAGGTTGTGGTACTCCTATCCCAAAAGTACGTTTGAATTTTATACCATACGCCAACATGTGCGTTAAATGTGCCGAACTTTTACAACATCAAGAAGAGGAGGGATGATTAAATGACAGACAATGACAACACAGAAACCACCAATCACATACAATCAGATAAAACCAATATATCTAAAAATGTAACAGTTCCTGTTTATGGTAAGAGGTGGTTTATTTTCAGTCTGGTGTTTTTTTTATTGATAGCTTTTTTTGGTGCGGCAGTAGATATTGTTACAAAAAATTGGATTTTTTCTTTGATTGGTTTACCTGGAGAGTACAGACAATTCGAATCAGATGGGATTTATTGGTTGTTGTCAGGCAAGTTCGGATTTCAAACGAGTTTGAATGGCGGCGGTTTGTTCGGTATGTGGCAAGGTCAATCTTTTCCATTAGCAGTTCTTTCATGTGTAGCGTTATTTGGAATTTGCCTGTGGGTATTTTTTGTAGCATGGCAAAATCGGTTTATGGTTTTTACGCTTGGTATAATTGCTGCGGGAATACTTGGCAATCTGTACGACAGACTTGGGTTTCATTCGTTAGTGTTGGACAATGATCCTGTCTATGCAGTACGTGATTGGATTTTAATTATGATTGGTAATTATAATTGGCCTAATTTTAATTTAGCGGATACTTTTTTAGTATGCGGTACAATTTTAATTCTGTTGCAGCCTTTTTTTGAGTGGGTAGCAAAAAAATGTTGCCTTCCTAAAAGACTATGTAAGTAAAACAATAAATGGCAATATAAATATGAAATGACAATTTTCTACTGTTCGTACAATAAATTGCGTGATGTAAGAGCGTAAAAACCTGCTTTACGATAAGTAAGCAGGCAAAGGTAACGGAAAATTAAAGTGTGAACAGTTTCAAAAATATTTTTTGTATTGTATGGTAAATTTATAATAGGGAAGGGGGGATTATTTAATGTCTCAGGTTGAGCAAAGGTTAGCGTTTGAGCGACCAATATTTGAGCTTGAATCGCGAATTGAGATGTTGAAGAAGGATGCTTTACAAGCTGGAGCTACGGTAGAATTGCGGGAAGAAATAACGCGATTACGAAAAAATCTTTTGCAACTTCAGAAAGAGATTTATGCAACATTGAAACCTTGGGAGACAGTTGAGGTAGCGCGTCATCCGAATCGACCGCAGACGGTGGATTATCTTGAGATGGTGTTTGATGAATTTGTTGAGTTGCATGGTGATCGTTTTTTTGGAGATGATCCAGCGATACGTACTGGTTGGGCTAAACTGGATGAATTTAGGGTGATGGTTGTTGGTCAGCAAAAAGGACGTAATCTTAAAGAGCGTCAAGCATGTAATTTTGGGTGTCCGCATCCGGAAGGTTATCGCAAGGCACTTCGTGTAATGCGAATGGCAGCCAAGTTTCATTTACCGATCATTAGTCTAATTGACACGCCAGGAGCGTTTCCTGGTATAGCATCTGAGGAACGTGGTGTTGCACGAATAATTGCAGAATTGATGTTTGAGATGTCGGTTTTGCCAACGCAGATAGTTTGTGTTGTGATTGGGGAAGGGGGTTCTGGTGGTGCAATTGGGATTGGGGTAGGAGATCGTGTTGCGATGATGGAGCATTCTTATTATTCTGTTATAAGTCCAGAGGGGTGTGCAGGTATTTTATGGAAGGGACATGAACATAAAAACAAGGCAGCTGATGCGCTTAAGATGCGATCTGGAGATTTATTTCGTTTAGGCGTGATTGAGGAAGTGATAGAAGAACCGGTGGGTGGCGCGCATCGTGATCCACATTTAGCAGCATCAAGGTTAAAACATTATTTAAGAAATAATCTAAAAGATCTCGTAAAAATACCAATAGAATTTCTCGTATCTGAACGTTACAACAGATTCCGCAAACTAGGAAGTTTCGCCAAAAAAATCTAATAAATAAACAAAGCAACCGTCAATTTTATTTTTAGCGAACGCTATAACGTCCGATAATGTTTCTTATGTTCGGTCACGAACTAGAACTTTAAGGGAAAATTTTTTGTAGTTTTTTTGTCAAAATTCATGCCAATTCAAATTTTTTTGTTTTGGCGTGAATTGTTTTTTAATTTTTTATTTAGAAATAAAAATATGAATAGTCCAAAATTAGTTAAGTATCAACCTAAAGGCTGTATTCTTAAGAAGGGTCGTAAGTCTGGTTCTGGTGTTTACGGTGAACCTACAGTTGTTCGTCGTGTACCATTGTCTTTTGTTCCGATTTTAGATGAGATATTGTTCAATTGGATGCCCATTGACCCGTTGTTGCAAAACGAGGTTTTATTAATGATGCGAGAGTTACCTGATTTTGTTTCTTGTAATTCTGTTTTTCAGGATAATTAATTTTTTTAATGTATAAGTAGAAATAGAAATATTACAACTAATAAAAAAGTCGTTTATAAGTTGTTTAATATTTGAAAGTTAAATTTTTTAGTATATGAAAGAATTATCTGAAAGTGTTTTGATTTCTAAAGCTCAGTTGTATGATGAGAGTTTATTTGATTCTATCTCATTACCTGAAGTTTATGAGCAATATGATGATTTGCTTGAATATGAGAATGTTGTTTTGTCTAGGCAAAACGATGATAAAGTTCGCAAATTTCCAGATTCTGCTTTGGCAGAAACTGGAAATTTGCCCCCTGCCGGTAACACGGGGGGCGTCAGTCGTATTTTGGGCGGTTTTGATGGCGGTTGTGAGGTTGGTTATGATGGTAAGTGGGATTCTCGTCAATTTTCTGAATTATGTGAGCGTTTGGATTTTGCGCGTTCTGCTTCTGATTTTTTGGATGATGAGCGTAGCTATATTCGGTTGTGCGATAAAATTTTCAAAGTTTCAGATCGCGGGGCAACTTTTGGCGCGATAAAGTATAAGTATGTTTTGATTCATCATGGTTTAAAAGTCTATATTCATAGTAATCCTGTTTCTAATATACAGCCGATTCGGGTCTTTTTTGGTTTTCATGTATTATGTAAGTCATCATTATTTGCTTGTAATTCTTATTTATGTCGTTTTTTTTCTTTTTTAGGTTTTGAAGTTCGTGGTGAGATTTTGTCACGTGTTGATTGTCAAGTTTTGTTTGAGCGTTCTTTGTCAGATTATGTTTCTTCTATGTCTAAGTTTTCTGAAAATGATTGTATTGTTACGCAGTGTAGAGGTAAGCTAAATCGTTATGTTAATTTACGTTCTCGTAAAACTGAAACGATTACGCTTTCTTCTGAGAGTTTGGAGTTGTGTATATATGATAAGCGATCTCAGATTCTTTCACAAGATAAGGAAACATACGAACTTTTTCGTCGTTATGTTCTTGGTGGTGGTGAGTTGCCGTCTGATTTAACTCGTATTGAGTTTCGTTTTCGTCGTGATATTTTGCGCCGATATGGTATTAATACTTTTGACGATTTGCGTGTTTCGGTTCGTAGTTTACTTTCGATTGTTTCGTATGATTGGTTTAGAATTCTTTTAAAACCGAAGACTCGCAATTCAGATAAACAATCGATTGATCCTTTGTGGCAGGAGGTTCGTGATCGGTTTGATTATTATTTTTCTTTAGAAAATCAGGAGTTAATAGAGCGCAGTCGTGAGGCTCTAAAAAATTTTATTCCGCAAAAAGATTTTAGACGTATCAGTAATTTAGTGAGGCAAGCAGGCGGTTGTTTGGCTACAGTTGCGGCTTTTTCTGTTGGTCGTCTTGAATCTTCTGATGATATGTTAGATTTTAGCGTTCATAAGCTTCGTGAAGTCCTTAAGAACATGTTCGATAAGTATCGTAAGGGTAGAATTGAAAATGAGGTTTTAAAAGGTTTTTCTCCTTGTGATGATTTTTCTGATGATGTTATGAATTGTATAGATGTTGATGTAATTCGTTCTAATTTAGAGAGTTATGTAAAATCGATTTCTAAGATTCCTTTTTGATAAAATAATTTTTGAAAAATTTTTTCGTTACATTTAATTGTAACAAAAATTGTTTTCCGATAATTTTTTTTAGGAGGTTGATCATGTTTCAACTTTTAATTTTTGTTGTTTTGGGTTTTTTGTTGTGTCTTACTGTCCATTGTGTAGGTCGGTTATGGCATAGCGTAACTCATATTGTAGATTTTAGTTAATATTTTAAAGGAGGTTAAAGAATGTTACGATTTTTTTGTGTAACGGGTCTTTTTTTGTTTGCTTTTGTTCTGTGTTCAGGTGGTGTTTATGCTGCTGATTCAGTTTCAATAGCTCCCGTTCTTTCCGACGTTAGTTTTGACGTTTCTGATTTGTTTACCGGTTTGATTAATATGCTCATGCCATGTATCGCTGCTGCGATTGGTTTTGGTGCTACGATTTGGGCTATTCAATTGATGTGGAGGAAAACTAAATCGGTAGCGAAATAGTTTTTTTTTTACTTTTTTGGGGTGTCATCGTTATATTTTTTATTTATTATTTTTTATGGCGGTGGCATCTTTTTTTGTATTAAAGTAATTTTTTTATTTTTTTTGTTTTTTGAGATGACTTTTGAACCTTTAATATTTCAGTTTGTTTTTGATTTTAGTGATTTTATAGTTTTTTTATTTTTTCGTTTGTTAAAAATGGTTGTTCCATTTATTGTTTTTGGCATTTTAGTTTCAATTATATTTTTTGCTATTGACAAATTGAAAAAAATTTTTCCCCCAGATGACGTTGTGTAACAACTAAAAAGAGGCGCTTTTAGTTTATTTTAAGAATTGATAATTTTTATGGAAGTTTTTTTACAGTATCAAATTTTTTTGCTTTGTTTGATTTTTGGCGGCATACTTTTTTTGTCATTCAAGGGTACTTTTTAATTTTTTATAATTATGCGCAAGATTTTATTTTTACTTTTTTTCTTTTTGTTTTTATCTGGTAATGTTTTTTCTTATACAGATTTACAGCTTCGATTTGCTATAATTACTGTTCTTAGCGCTGATAGTCGTTTAACTTTAGTTGTTGAAACTTTTCGTGTTTCATCGTATGAGATTTTAAAAAACGGTTCTAAATATACCGATTATTATTGTGATTTTTCTAATGTTTCTTTGAGCGGTAATGTAGTTCGTGCGATTTTACATTCTAATTTATCTGGTAAAGATTACACTTATCAATATACTTTTGTTGATGTTTCTGATGTTGATGGTCGTAGTCTAGCGAAAAAGTATTCGTACGGTGGTATAGATTATTATTTTAATTCTGATGGCAAATCTTTATCAGTTTTTACGATTGAGGGTGAGTTGGTCTATCCAGTTTATGACGATGGCAAGATTTTAGGTTATCGTACCACTTCTGGTAAATTTTATGAGTTGAAATACAATCTTAGCGGTAATTCTGTTGGTCTTATATATTGTTCAGATACAGGTAAGTATTATAATTTAACTGGTGTTTTGCAAGATGTTAACAGGGTTTATGACTCTTTTCATGCTCCTATCGGCTATTATAACTCTACTGATGATAGTTATTTTGATAACGGATGGCATCGAAAAGTGTCAGGTTTGAATACTGTTTTTGATTATTTTCAACCGGTTATTGATTCTAATGATAATTTAATTGGTTTTATTGGCAAAAACGATGAGTGGCGT
Source organism: Planctomycetaceae bacterium (assembly GCA_031282385.1). GTDB lineage: Bacteria > Planctomycetota > Planctomycetia > Pirellulales > Thermoguttaceae > WRKP01. The sequence goes on from JAITDV010000086.1 coordinate 15,628, forward strand.
GATGAGTTCGGTCGTTTGATTTCTGCTCCTTCTGGATATGAGGGTTATATTGCTAATTCTGACTTGCCTTTCTATCAGCCTGTGTATGATAGTGGTGGTAATGTGGTTGGTTGGGGTTCTGGGTCTGGTGCTTTTGTGCGTAATAGTAAACCGTTTTCTGATTCTCCGGTTGATCCGCCAACAGTTGATCCGCCGACAGTTGATCCGCCGACAGTTGACCCGCCTACTGTTGATCCGCCTACTGTTGATCCGCCAATAGTTGACCCGCCTACTGTTGATCCGCCGACGGTTGACCCACCAACAGATAATATAGTTGTTCCCCCCCTTCCCTCGTCTATTGTTAACCCTTCGTTGTCTTCTCCTGGTTCTTTGCCTATTATTCCTCGTGATAGTTGGCGTTTTGAGGGTGTTTATTTTAAGCGTGATATTTCCGGTAAATTGTTTTTCGATTCGTCGATTTTTTTTGGCGAATTTAAAGATAAATTTGTATCGAAATTCGGTTTGTTAGATATAGTAAAAAAATTAGAGTTGGGCGATACTACAATTGAGCCTTTTACATTTGAGTTTTTTTATCCTTCTATTTTTGAGTCTATGGCTGGCAAGAGCTTTAGTTTTACTTTTGATCTTAATAGCGTGATTTTACATATTCCTGAAAGCGTTATTTTTTTGGTTCGTACTTTGCTTTTATTTTTTGTTTATTTTGAGTTTTTATTATTAACAATTAAAATTTTTGCTTGATTATGAGTAGTTTATTTCAATGGTTGTATGCGTGTTTGCTAAATATTTATAATGCCGCCTACAATGCTATTTATTTGAGTTTTTGTTGGTTTTATAATTTTGTTTGTTCAATTGGTCTTTTTCTTTGGGACCTTTTATTTTGGCTTTTTGATTTGATAGTTGATTTTTTTTACTTGTCTTTTGATTTTATTTTGGTTTTGGGTGTAGGTTTTTTTGATTTGTTTTTTTTGCTTGTTCCTGATTTTGTTTTACCATTAAATTTTGATGAAGTTGTTGTTTTTTTTGTTGATGTTGTTTCTTGTTTAAATATTTTTTTTCCCGTTTCTGAGTTGTTTTATTGTGTAATTTTTTATTTAACAGTTTTGGTTTCTTGGTGTGTTTATAGGCTAGTTAAGTCTTGGATTCCCACCGTTTCAGGTAGTTGATTGTTATGAGTTTAAGCCTTATTGTTGGCAAGCCCGGTAGTGGTAAGAGCTATTATTCAGTTAAATGGATAATTCGCGAGTTAACAGATTATTGCGTTTTTGAGCGTGATCACAATGAACAATTTGAACGTGTTATTTATACTAATTTGATTCTAAATGTCGATTTGATAAATGATTACATTTCTAATTCTATCGGTTCGTTTGTTGATGTTTCTAAGTATCTTTTTTTTATGGATAATGATTTTTTTTTCGATGTTGATCGTTGTTTGAAAGTTGTTAATAGGAAACGTTGGTGGCAAGACATTCCGGAGGGTGCTTTCTGTTTCATCGATGAGGTTCATCACTATCTCGGTTCTGATTCATCACGAGAGGATAAAGAATATTTTGAAAGTTTTCGAAATTACATTTCGACACACAGACATTTCAAGCATGACCATGTTTTTATTACACAACATAGTGATTCAATTCATCGTAGTGTTCTATGCATGGCGGCAGATGCTTATCATATTATCAATATTAAAAATAAGGTTGTTCCAATTCTTAATATTCCTTTTTCTGATTTTGATGTTGTGAAAGAAAGTTTTGGTGTAAAAAGCCAATACATTCAGGTTTTGTATGGCAATTATTTATCTCGAAGTTTCAAGCGTGAAAGCGTTTTTTATGAAATTTTGGTTCCGTCAATTTTTGTTTTATATAGGTCTCATACGCTTACTTCTGGCGTTTCGGAAGATCGCCCCTCCCTGAAATTATCTCCGTTTCGTGCTATTTTATGGTTTCTTGGGCGGCATGGTTTTTCACTTTTATTTAAAATTGGTTTTTGTGTTCTTTGCTTTTTTTTAGCTTGGAGGCTTTTGATTTCTATTCCTGATTTATTCGGTGGTTTTTTGAAATTTGATTCAGAAACTAAAGTTGAATCTAAATTAGAATCGCCAAAATCAGAATTACCAAAATTAGAATCGAATGTTTTTAATAAAAAAAACGAATCTTTTGAAGGTAAAAAAGTAGTCGATGACAAGATTCTTGGTTGTGTATCTGGCGGCGTTATTACTTTCTCTGGCATTAAAAAAATAGGCGATTCGATTTTTATTGATGGTGAAAAGCGTATTATCCGAGGTGTTGATGTTTTGTCTGGTGTTATTAAGTATGATGAGTAGAGTTGTTTTTGTTTTATTGATATTTTTCCTTTTTTGTTCTTGTTCTCAAGATCGAAAGGTTGATCATGGTTTCCCTTTTTTGGATAGTTATAATTTTGAAAAATCGGTTGATAAAATTGATAATTTTTCAAAAAATGATAGTCGTGTAATTACGGTTCGTTTTGATGATGTTCCTTTCTCTGTTGCGATGAGTTCAATTACATCTGAGTGTTCTGTTCCTATTGTGTGGTCTGTCGAATGTGATCAATTGAAAGTTTCAGGTGTATTTATTGAGCAGTCTGTTTCGTCTGTTTTGTTAGCTTTGTCGCGTCGTTGTAATGTATCCTTGGCCGAGATTTCGGGCATATATTACATAGGTGTTTCAACTAAGTCAGATAATGTTATTTCTGTTGTTCGTGTTCCGTCTGTAGATTCTAAAGAGTTTTTGGATGGTGTTCGTAGTTCTCTTTCTACTAGTGGTTCTGTTTCTGTTATTGGTTCTTGTATGTGGTTGTCTGACAATATTGATGTTGTTAAAAAAGTATTGAGTTCAATCGAAATGTTGCGAGAAAAAAGTGAGCGTTCTTATATAGCAGAAGTTTTTTTTATACGTTTATTTGAATCTGATTTTTTGCGTTTGCAGGCTGATTTGCAAATTAATCAGATTGATGTTTTTTCAAGTTCTTTTAATATTTCTCAACTTTTTTCTATGTTTGTTGACGGTGACGGTTCTGTTTCTCGTAGTCGTGTTGAACATCGTCCGGTTTTGTATTTGACGGAGGGACGTAAAACAGTTTTTACTGATGGTTCAGATATAGTGCTTGAAAAACGTTCCATTTCTGCCGAGGGTTATTCTACGGTCACTGGTTATGAGAAGTTTACCGATGGTTTAACACTTTCAATGAAACTTTCTCGTGTTTCTGATAAGACTTTTTCACTTGAATTTGATTTGTCTATTTCAGTTTTTGGCGAGACTGAAAAGAATTCATCTTTGGTTCCAAAAACATCAAAATCAGTTCTTTCTCATCCTGGTATGTTAGTTTCTGATGGTTCTGTTTTTTATGCTGGTTCGCTTCATCGAAAGGACAATGTTTTTGGTTCTGGTCTTTTTTCTTTTCGTCGAGATCATTCAGACGATCTATTGACTGTTTGGGTTCGTGTTCGTGAATTGAAACGATAATTTTTTTATTCTTGTCTTGTTTTCAAGCGTTTTTTGTTTGCGTTTTTTAATAATTAACGTTATAAAAAAAAGATTGCTGTTATAAGAAAAAATTATTGTTACAAAAAAAGAATTATAGTTTTTCCGTTTCCCTCACTTCGTCCGTCGCATTCCCGTCACTTATATCGGGAATGCGACGGTCGAAGTGTGGGAAACTCCCCTCATTTTGTTTTGAGCTTTTTTAGACAAAATAAACACGACGAAAAAATTTTTTGTAACAAAAACACGATAAGAAAAAAACATGACAAAAATTTGAGACTTAAAGTAAAAAAATTGCGTTTGTATTTTTGGCATTTTTTTTTCCGTGTTTTGGTTTTTTTTTGAGAGCTTTTTGACGGTTTGCGTATTCATAATTCCGCTTGTTTGATTTTTTTAGATTAGACTTTAAGCCGCAAACGTGAGCTAACGTTTGCGGGTTGCCAGGTAATAACTTAACCTAGTGAGCATGGTTT
>JAITDV010000116.1 GCA_031282385.1 Planctomycetaceae bacterium
TGCGGTTTGCCGAATACTATTGCGAAATATTCTTTGCGGATTTTATGTTCTTCAAATAAAGCTGCCAGTTTTGCGTGGATGAAATCATTTTTTGCAACAAGAATTACGCCGCTTGTATCACGGTCAAGCCGATGTACGATTCCGGGTCTTGCGGGTCCGCGGGTTGTGCTGAGTTTGCCGCCGAAATGATACGCAAGTGCAGCAACAAGCGTACCCGACCAATGCCCGCGTGAAGGATGAACAACCATATCAATCGGTTTATTTACTACGACCAAATCATCATCTTCATACAAAATCTCTATTGGAATTGGTTCCGCTTGTGGTGTTTCACGCAATAATTCTGGTATCGTAAAACGGACAACTTGACCGGCTTTCAAACGAAACGAAGGTTTACCGGCTGTTGGTTTATTGCCGTCAGGATCGATACAAACGCCGCCGTTTGTTATTGCGTTACGAATAATTGTGCGGCTAAAGTCTTGAAAATGATATGCCAAGAATAGATCAAGACGCCAACCGGATTCCGAATCCGTTACCGTCCGAAAATAAATTTCACCAACATTATAATCCGTCATAATAATTTTTTTTGTAATATATTACTGTTCACACCTTCAAAATTCCGCGGTTTCAATAAATCATTCATTAAACTCTAACCTCTTTTCCGAAATCGGCGATTTTTCTTGATTTTGGCGGTAATTTCACGCATTCTGATGAATAATTATCGAATTTTAGTGTGCTTGTAATTTTAACAATTGTATTGGACTTTTAAACTGTTCACACGTTAAATTTCCTTTACCTCCGCCTGCTTAGCTATCGGAAAACAAGTTTTTATGCACTTGAGTTACACAATTTATCGTACGAACAGTATAACAGAGTAATCGGATTCCTGTATATTTTCGTTTTAATCGGAATCAAGTGAACATTTGGATTGGGAGTTACAGCCGTACTATTGGTGAAATGGCGAATAATACGACGGTTATCAGCTTTTTTTGAGAATGAGAATTATTGGGGACGATACCGTAGCTATCGGCAATAGATTTTCCGGCGTTGTTTATACCAGACCTTTTCGCTAACCTGTAGGAGACCACCCCTGACCCCTCCTTCGGAGGAGTTAGAGGAGGTCTCGGAGGAGTTAAAGGCGGTTTTTCGTTGTAGGTTTTTTGTTGCGTTGATGTATTTTTAGGTTAGAGAAAAGGTCTACTGTTTGTACTATAAATTGCGTGACTCAAGAGCGTAAAAGCCTGCTTTCCGATAGGTAAGCAGACGGCGGTAAAGGAAAATCCGAGTGTGAACAGTTTAAAAACTTGCTTTCAGATAGGTAAGCAGGTGAAGGTAAGGAAAATTCAAGTGTGAACAGTTTAAGTTCACGTGCGAGTTGTTTGAGAATTTTCGCAAGTTACGGAAAATTAACGTGTGAACAGTTTAATATTTTGAGAGGATCAACTCTATTATGCGAGACGACTTGAGAAACGAAAGCGGAACAACTGTATTTGATGTACATTCTCCGCTTGAGACATATTTGGCAGAAATCAACTCAACTGTACTTCTTACAGCAGAAGAAGAGTTAGAGTTGGCTGCGGCAATAGCGGAAGGGGACATGGAAGCGCGTGATAGAATGGTACGTGCTAATTTACGGCTCGTAGTTAATATTGCTCGTTCTTATACCGGCAAGGGGTTGAGTTTACAAGACTTAATTGAAGAAGGCAATTTGGGATTATTGCGGGCGGTGGAAGGATTTGATCCGGGAATGGGTACACGTTTCTCAACTTACGCAAGTTACTGGATCAAACAGTCAATCAAACGTTCATTGATCAACTCATCCAAAACAATACGTATTCCAGCGTACATGGTTGAGATTTTATCAAAATGGCGTAGAGCCAGCAGCCGTTTATCTGAAGAATTAGGTCGAACGCCGACGGCAGAAGAGATTGCAAGAATGTTGGGTTTACCGCGAAAAAAGTTGTCCATTATCAAAAAAGCAATTATGATAAACAACCTCATGCCGCAAAGCGATCAACCTGAATCAGGTTGGGCGTTGAGTGACATAGTAACTGATGATCGCTCGCGGAGTCCAGATGAGGAGTTGCTTGAAAGTGATAATTTGACATTTGTAATGGAGCAACTTGAGTTGATGGATGCGCGTGATGCGTTGATTTTGAAAATGCGGTTTGGTTTAGGCAATCATCAGGCGCAAACTTTAAAAGAAATCGGCAGACAACTCGGGCTTACAAGGGAAAGAGTCCGACAAATTGAAGCCGAAGCTTTGACTCATTTGGGCGAATGCCTTGAAGGACAGAGACCAAGACGTGTTGCTGCCGGTTAGGGATTATGTAACTATTCAGTTGCAGGATTGAATAGTTACGTCCAAGTTTTAGAAGTTTCCAGAAGAGAAAAAATTACCAGTAAGTGCCATTGGAAAGTCTTTTGAATCTCCAATCTCCGATCTCTAATCTTTTATGTTTTGACTCCTTTTATTTTGATACAGTTCAAAAAGGAAGGACATGCGGTCAGCGTCGTTGTTGAAATTTTGTCCGTAAATGCTGTCAATTAACATATCCAACTTGCAATGAGCCTCCAATAATACAACCGGCATAAGCGGTGAATATAACTCCGCTATTGATTTGTTGCTAAATCTCGCCCGAATATCCAAGATTTCTTGAGCAACTTCCTCTATCTTTTTGACCAAGTTATCTGTCGGTTTGTCCGGGAAAGGAAAATTATTGTAAACAACCGTAGCCGAATAACGATACCGCATTTCAAGTCTGCCGCAAACATAACGCATCCATACATTGTGCATCTTCGACATAAGAACCGCAAAATAATAAAGCGTCCCATCCAACATCACCAAACAAGCATTGCTCGCAATTACATCTCCTCCCATAAACCCTATCGGCAAATACTCCCGAATCTCCGACGAAACCCCAGGAATAATTATATAACTGTTGCCGTTGTGCGAAACAAACGCAAACCTCGAAGGCGTCTCCGCCAACTTTCGCGTCTCACTCCGCAAACTACCCGCTCTGAAATTTCTCACCAACTCCAAACGCTGCGAAATAAAAAAACTCACCTCCAACTCCTCTAACTCCGCACCTTCCAGCCACAAACAATACCGCAAAATATTATTGAGAAATTCATGCCCCCCAACATAACGTCTTATAAATTTCTCTACCGCAGGTTCATCACGAATCGCCCGCTCACGCTCCTCCGGCGTCAATAACAAAAAACCACCATCAATCGGTTGATTCCCAAAATTTATCTTCGGAACATCACAAATCGGAAACTGCCTGCTCTCTATAAAAACATCTTCCGCATCCGTCAAATAAGCATTGATACGCTTCACCCGCATCTCCTTTGCCTCGCCCCGTACATTTTCGTACAAAAATAACCGCTTCTCGCCCCGCGCAACCACTCCAAAACCAACTATCACACAATAAACCGCAGCATCACCTTCACCCGCACCGCTCCACTTGAAAGTCCGATGAGCAAAATTAATCTTCACTCCATCCGCCTCCATCAACTCACGCCACAAAACCGCAACTTGACTGCCTTGACAAATACTATTCGTCGAAACAAAAGCAACCTCTATATCAGTACCCCGAATAAAAACCGCAGCCTTTTTGAACCACGCAGCTACATAGTCCAATTCTCTGCATTTTTTCATATTGCAAAATTCACGCGATAACTCAGTTCGTTGCTGCATGTTCATCAGACGCGCACCCAAAAAAGGCGGATTGCCCAGAATATAATTCAACTCTTTCTTCGTAACAATTTCACCCCAATCAACCTCAAAAGCATTCACACAACTTATCAAAACAAATCCGCCCAATATCGTCCGCTTAAAACTTTGTCCTGATATTTTGCCCGCCAACTTATTCATCTGATTGTCCATCAACAACATTGCAATTTGAGCTATCTTCGCCGGAAACTCCGACGCCTCTATCCCATAAAATTGACCAACATTCACCTTGATATGTCCGCTAATATCAGTTTCACTTTTGCCCGCAAATATCTCATGCAAAACCGCCGCCTCAAGCATCCGTAACTCTCGATAACAAACCACCAAAAAATTCCCACAACCACACGCCGGATCAAGAAACTTTAACCGCGACAACTTGTCTTGAAATTCAAGCAGCAACCTCTCTCGTACATCAGACCGAAGTTGCTTGTAACAATAAAATTCACTACGAAGTCCATCCAAAAAAAGAGGACTTATCAACTTCATAATATTTTCATCACTCGTATAATGCACACCAAATTTCCGACGCTCATCGCCATTCATCATCCCTTGAAATATCTCACCTAAAACCGATGGAGAAATTTTAATCCAATCAAAAAAACAACATTCAACCAAAACTTCACGCACTTCCACACAAAACTCAGTTACCCCAAACCGCTCCGTAAAAAGACCATTTGCAATATACGGAAATTTATTCAATTGAGAATCAATTGTTGAATAACGTTTATAATCAGGCGTATTTAACGTTTCAAAAATTATATTAAGTTGTAGGGCAAGATTTTTGCCGTCGGCGTCAGTGTTTTGCAAAATATAATTGACAAATAAATCCGGCTCAAAAATCCCGCCGGCATCCGCAAAAAAACAAAATAATATCCGAACAAGATAAACCTCAAGCACACGACCGCACAACCCAGAACCACGCAAACTGTCCCGCAACTCACAAAACTTGTCAGCAACTTCAGAATTAATATTATGTTTATTTATATCGTTTCTTACCATTTTAAACAGTTCGCAGTATTTCAGTGGATTTAATGTTTTGAGTTAATTGATCAATAAATCTATTTTTAGCCGCGCTAGCGGCGACATAAAGAACAACCGGCGGTGCAGCGAAGCGTAACCACCGGTTATGCATCATGGCATCCACGTGGGACTTGCAATGGAAAATTGATCTGATAATACTTACATTACTTATTGACATTGCTTTAAAAAACGAAATTTCCACTGAATAATTACAACAGTTCTCATATTAATTTTCCTTTACCATCGCCTGCTTACATATCGGAAGTCAGGCTTTTATGCTCATGAGTCACTCAAATTATAATACGATCAGCATAAACAGTTCACACTTTATATTTGAATAACCACAAATCAACGCCTACCTTGCTACTCTTAAATTTTGGGGTAACATACTAGCAAAAAACAAGCATCTTGTTAGATTGTTCACACAATCAATATATTTGTTTGATAACAATTCGGCAATAAAAATTCGTATCATTGCATACGAATCTTGCATTCAATTGCAATAATACTAATCCCGAATCTTAGTAACTATTCAGTCGAGTGTTTTTTTATCGAACATATTCAATAGCAACAATTCATTAATTTATCATTGCGTCTTTGTCGTTTTAAACTGTTCACACTTGAATTGTCCTTTACCGCCGCCTGCTTACCTATCGGAAAGCAGGTTTTTACGCTCTTTAGTCGCGCAATTTATAGTATGAACAGTATATACTCGCAACTGAATAGTTACAATTTATTTATTAATTAACTCAAAACACTAAATCCGCTGAAATATTACAAATCTCATAATGCCTCAAACTTCCTTTTAATTACATGCCCAATATCATTATTCAAGCCTCCGCCGGTTCAGGTAAAACTATGCAACTAAGTAATAGCTTTCTGGAAATTTTATTCAAGGAAGCTGATGTTGATACAATTCTTGCTTCTACATTTACCCGCAAAGCCGCCGGCGAAATAACCGACAGAATTCTTAACAGACTCGCTAACGCCGTAACAGGAAACGAATCCGAAATAAATAACTTGATAAATTTAATGCCGGAAAACATTCCTAACAACACAAAAAATCAAAACAATTACATCAATTCAAAACTATTCGATACTCTCGCAAAACTTGTACGTAATCTCTACAAAGTCAGAATTTGTACGCTTGATTCGTTTTTTAATCGAATTGCATCGACATTTTTTCTTGAGCTTGGATTTCCATCAGGTTGGTCAATACTTCCCGAAGGTGATATTGAAAAAATTACCAACGAAGCAATATACAACGTTCTCGAAAACTCAGAAAAAAATCACGCAAAAAAAATTATGCTCACCTTGCAACAAGGCGATCAAGATATAAATGTTACAAAAGAGTTGAAAGAATTAGCCGGTAACATTATACCTCTTGTCCGTGAGTCATTGCCCGTCGCTTGGGACAATAAAGAACTGTTGTCAAGAGAATTTGAACTATCTGAATTTAATGACGCTTTTGAACAATTTAAATCCGCCAAATTGCCCGTCAAAAAAGACGGCAGCCCCAATCAGAATTTCGTTAAAGCACACAATATAATCTACGATATAATTAATAAAAACGAATGGAAACAATTTCTAGTAAATGGACTTGTCAAAAAAATAAGCGAACAAGAATACAAATATTACAACACACCGATAGAAGGTGATTTGCTTGATTCAGTGCAAAAATTCATAGTCCACGCACGAGCTGTAGAATTAAATAAAATTGTAGGAATAACAAAGGCAATGCGTGAATTGTTTGATTTAATTGTTGCAGAATACGATAAAATTGCGACACGGAATCGGGTAATGCAATTCAATGATGTTACAATTCGGTTGGGTAATTTATTCAAACCGCACCACAACAATAAATTTGATTTGCAGTCATTGTTCAAATCAATTTTACATCGGACAAATTCCAAAATTGATCATCTACTTCTGGACGAATTTCAAGACACGTCAAAATCACAATGGAATATAATTGAGCCGTTTGTAAAACATGTTACAGAAGCTGCGGACAATACATTTTTGTGTGTCGGCGACGTCAAACAAGCGATTTACGGATGGCGAGGCGGCGTGTCGGAAATCTTTAACGAAATAAATTCTGTTGTGCCGAACATCAAAAAATCGGAGTTGAAAAAAAGTTACCGCAGTAGTCAAACTATAATTGACGTTGTGAACCGGATTTTTTGTAACATAAAAACAAACGCAGCTCTGGAAAATTTCCCCAACGCCGCCGAAACATGGCAAAACCGAATGATGAAACATGAAACTGCGCGCACTGAATTGGATGGATATTGTTTGCTTGAGCTTGCACCGAAAAGTATCTACGATAATAACGATGCGGAGTCGCAGGTTGAAACAGACGATGCTGATAACAGTGAAAAAGTTGAAGAGGGTGCATGTTATATCAGTTATGTTGCCCAAAGAATTATTGAAATAAACGAGAGACATCCTGATTGCACGATTGGAATTCTTGTTACGAAAAATTCGACGGTTGCAAACTTGATGAACGAATTCAGACGCCGAAACATCAACGCAAGTGAAGAAGGCGGAAATATAATCACAGATTCAGCAGCAGTTCAATGCGTATTGTCGGCAATGCAGCTTGCAGATCATCCCGATGATGGTGTTGCAAGATTTCATCTCGCGAATTCACTGTTGGCTGAAGAAATCGGTTTGCAAAAATACGATGATAATTTGTTGGCGGCTAATGTTGCGTTAAGGTTGAGACGCGAAATTATGGAGGAAGGTTACGGCAAAGTAATAGAACGTTTTGCCGAGAAACTTGCACCGTCGTGTAATAAACGCGAATACCAACGCTTGGAAAAATTATTGGAATTAGCATATCAATTCCAAGAAAACGCAACTGGTGCAAGAACAAAACAATTTATCTCAATGATCAACACAACAAGAGTTGAAAGCCCAAGTGCAACCGATAAAATACGCGTAATGACAATACACAAATCAAAAGGAATGCAATTTGATATTGTTGTACTTCCAGAGCTTGGCGGTACACTTGCAAAAACCGAGAAAACGCCGCGATATATTGCCGGACGCGAAAACGCTGTCGCCGATATCGATCTGGTTATAAAATATATGAACAAAGATATGCAAACTCTTTTGCCGGAAAAACCAAATAAATATCGCAAGGCATTTTCTGATTATGTTGAAAGTAATGTCAACGAGTCGTTGTCGGTTTTATATGTTGCGATGACTCGTGCAATACATGAGCTTGTAATGATTCTTACGCCAAAGAAGCCGACAAAAAACAAAAGTACAGATAATAAAATTGCGCCGACTTTAGGCGGAGTTTTAAGAGCAGAATTGCAAGGTACAGAAAATATAGAGACTTCAGAAACAACCGAATTTTCAACCGCAAATAAATTGGTGTTATACGAAGCGGGCAATTTGAATTGGACACGTCCAAAGGCAAAAAAAATTATCGATACAAAAATTGATGATTCGGAAATTGATGATGTAATCAGAATCGATAACGTTTTATCAAGCCGCAAAAAATATCGGCTTTTGTCCAGAATAACGCCTTCAAAACATAAATCTGTTATTGACGCTGCCAGCGACGGCGAAACTGAAAAACAAGCCGCCGATTATTCCAATTATTATTTGTTACCGACTACTGAACAGGTCGTTAAGGGGCAAGCTGAAATTGGCGAAAATGAAAATAAGTTGGGCAGAGAATTCTCAATGTTGTGGGGCAAGATGATTCATGCGTGTTTTGAAAATTGGCTTGGACGCGAGATTTGGTTGAGTGATGTTGCGATTGATCAGGAATTTTTGCGGAACGTGATTGATGAAGTAATTAGACGTGAAGGTTATGTGGCGAAAAGGAGGAAAGAGTTGAAAATTGACAATGATGCTGTCATTAGGTCATTTATTGAAATTTGTACAAAACCAGAAATTCGCGCAGCATTATCACGGTCAAGATACACAAGCAAAGATGTTGAAGTTGAACACGAAAGACGATTTGCAATATTGGCAAATGAACGTGAGCTAATGCATGGTTCGATTGACAGGCTTGTTGTAGAACGTGAAACGGGCAAAGTGATAAATATAGAAATTCTCGATTTCAAAACTGATCGGAAAGCTGAAAATGTTGACGAAGATATTTTTATCGAAAACCGCAAAGAATTTCACAAAAATCAAATGGAAGCATATCGTAAAGGAATAGAAAAATTATTCAGAGTTGATCGAAATAAAATCAAAATAACATTACTTCTCACAAGCATCGGCAGAGCAATCTCATTCAAATAATTAAATTATTTGTATCTGTTCAGTGAATTGTTTTTTGTGTTGTATTGTGAGCAATAAGGCAGAAAGCCTTATTTTGCAAAACAACATAAAAAAACATTCCACTGAAATATTACAATTATTTCTGCCAACATTTTGCCATCAACAAAACTAAACAAAACAGAACAGAACACAAAATAAAAGGTAACTATTCAGTCGCAATATCTAATTGTTTAGGAAAAGTGGTTAGGGACTTGGAACAAAGCAGACGATAACGCAGCGATCTAAAGTAAACAACCCTTATTTATCCGACTTCCCTTAATAGCAGACGACGCCAAAAAAATGCGCCCTTATTCTTTCGACGGCGCATTTAAGACAATATCAAACAAACATAAGGTCGCGTCGGTGGGAATCTTGGGCTACTAAGGTGAATTGATAAATAAGGGTTGTTTATTTTAGATCATTGCGTTTTTGTCCGCTTTGTTCCTAGCTCCTTTTCCTAAACAATTGAATCTTGCGACTGAATAGTTACTTTTAGATTTCATTTACTTTGTCTGCTTACCTAGCGGTTTACAAAGCTTTCATGAAAAGTTTTATTGTCTGGCGGCGGTTCCGTATTTTGCTTTTAATTCTTGAAACAGTTGTAGATTTTCTCTTGAGAATGAACTTTTTGCACCGTTTATTAATGACTGCGAAGAAGAGAATCTTTGTCTGGCTCTTCCTTCGTCTCCATTTTGATCCAGCGCCTTTATCAAATGCAACAAATACAAAGGTCCCTCACACGACAACGTTACCGCTCTCTCCAAAATCGGAATAGCATCCGCCGCCCTGTCAGCATTCAAAAGAATTAACCCCTTCGTATCCAACAACCTCGTATCGTCAGCTTGCGATTCCAACGCCCGATCAACAATTGCAATTGCTCCATTATGATCCTTATCCACTTTTGACATCAACATCGCCATATTATTATTAAACAACGGATCATCCGGCACAAGTTCAAGTCCTTTCTTATACAATGCCATTGCGCGTTCCGGCTTGTTCCGCATTAACCAATAATTCGCAAGAACTCCGATAATTTTAGGATTGTCGGATTTTTTTGGGGGCGTTTCAATTGCAGAGAACGGAACATCAAATTGAACTTTGAATTTGCCCGCCAAATTATTCTTCAACCGAAACGAACCTACATCCGTCAATCCATCCCATTCAACATGATAACCACCCTTGATGGGCGTTATTTTACCGCCTTTGATCTGCTTCATTGTTTCATCTGTTACCGCCGTATTCTGCGCTACAATAATTCCCGAAAACAGCACTTGACCAATCATAACAATTGCCGTTACCGTAATTGTTAAAACAACTCTCTTATAATTTAAATTTTTCATAATTATTACCTCATTTTTAATTTTAAATTGTTCGTACTTTAAATTTTATTTTTCATTGTTTTCATTATCTTCATGATTTTCCGCTTCTGGTGCAAAAAATTCGATACCATTAAGATCGGGGATTTCATTGCTGTTTGCAAACTGAATGACGAAAGAATAAATTTTTCTTTCCCCAAGATGTACAATTTTGTCTTCTGGAATTTCATCACCACTCAACACCAATCTCTCACCGTTCTCCATCCGATTCATTAATTTGTCAATCCGATCATAAACTTTCTCCGACGGCTGTTTCTGTTCCAATAAAACCAGTGTTGACGCTAACAACGCCGCCGTCATTGATGGAAATCGATCAATCTCGTCCAATATCAACGTAAACGCCTCATCAACTCTATCTGCTTTCGCCATAGTTACAGCTAACGGATAAATATTTATTCCGCCAGCCTCCGCAATTACCCGCAAATGTCTGACCGCACTGTCAAAAATATCATTGTCCAAAAACAACTTGCCCAACTTTCTGTGTAAAGCCGCAATAAATTCTTTACTCTCGCCTCTGTTTTCAGCAAGTGTTACGCAACGTTGCGCGGTTTTATCAGCTTCTTTGATTTCTTTCTTGTTGATTTGGTCTGCAACGAGGTTGTACATTCGTTGATATGGTTGCGGGAAAATTCCTTCTGCGTCAAGAACGATATTTTGCAATCTCGCATTGACACGGAACGAACGCGCTTCATCAAGCCGACCCGACCTCTCAAGCATTGCAATAAATCTTCCCCAAACTATCGATTGTAAATTCCCGCATTTTATCGCTTCACGGTATGCCTCCATTATTTGCCGTTCGGTTTCAGGATCAAGTTTCCGATCACCTACGGCGGCTTCTTCAATCGCAGCTTTAAGCAAATACGCCAAATCCCAATCGGTACGCAAAGACACAATCGTCTTTTGCAAATCCCGCAACTCTTCAAAAGGCGGCGTTTTACCCTTCAATAAAATTCGCGCGTAAATATAACGCCAAAACGTTCCATTCACTTCGCCCTCAAGAACTTTAATCCGCTTCATCAATTCTGTTGCTTTCTCAATATTGTCTTGATCAATTTCATAATTTGCTAACATAAACAACGAATTTGGTCCCATTACTTCGGGAGTATTTTCAAATGTTGTTTTCAAACCTTCGTAAATTTTACCCGATAAGCTCGGTTCTTTTTCAGCTTGCGGTTGAATCAAAGTTTTAAACCGCTCCTTTTGCGTTACCGTCAATTTATCGCTTTTTTGTACTTCATTATTCACAATATCAATAATACTTTCGCCATCGCCGCGTCTTGTTGCGTCTCTTATTCGCTCGGCAAAATAAGTATATTCTCCGCCTTCCATACTTCTGATTTCACTCAAGATACGTTCATATTCAGTTTTTTGCAATGCAGAAGCATAAATAGACGCGATTGAAGCCATGAATTGCAGGTGTTGCGAGTATGTTGTTTTTGGCAACTGCTTACCTTCTTTATCGTATTGCGTCGGCATTTGGCGTTTTTCTATTTGCTTGAATTTAGCAACTGCTTCTGTTGTCGATTTGTTTATCAAATTTGAATCGCCCGTAAACGACGCTCTGGAAATTTCAATTTGAACAAGTGCAATATCAATTATCCAAGGCGCAGTCAACTCCGCACGCTTCGTTTCAAGATACAATAAATGATCACGCAAATTATCAAGATCAGCTGACGTTGCAGTATTTGAAGTCATACAATATCTGAACAAACTTTGCGTATAAAGAAACCGAAGTACAACATTGTTCAAATCTCGTTTTACGGCTTGTTCCATTATATCGAGAGATTTTTTTGTTTTACCTTGTTGTTGGTAGATGCCAGCCGCAGCGATTAAAGCAGATTGTGAAACGCGAGTAATTGTAGATGCTTGTTCGTAATATTCTGCCGCCATGTCAAGTTTACCCTGATCCGCCATCAATCTGCCCAACAATAACGCCGACTCACTCACTATTTGCGAATAAATACTAGCAGATTCAAATATTGCATCTTGAACTTTGATATATGCTTCACGCGCCACTTTAAAATCTCTCTCAAGTAATTGTGTTGCGTCTCGTAATTTTTGAACAGACACTGCAAATAAATGTTTTACTTCTTCAGCATTTTTTGGGTCTTTTTTGTCTTGAATACTTATTGCTTTTGCCCGCAACGCCCATGCTTCATAAGCGTCAAGCCGTGCAGCTAGAAAAGAACGGATTTCTTTGATTCGTTGTAAAAACGCCATGTTCCGCTCTACCATGTAACTGTCAAGATATGATAACACTTTTCTTGCTTTTTCAAATTCTTTCGTACTAATAAGCGCAATTACGACCCGCCCGACAAGTTCAGGATTCGCATACGGCAAACTGCGATTTATTCCCGTCTCCCAAACTCGAATCGCGTTGGCTATATCGCCATTCGACTGATAAAAATCACCAAGAAATTGATATGCAATATTCATGTTCGGATTCTTGTCAACTGCAAGTTTGAGATAATTCAAAGCCTTTTCACGCAATTCTGTAGATTGTTTAGACTTGCCCGCAACACGCGCAGCAACAGATTGTCTGAAAGTATAACGTCCCGCAAGAATCAAACCTTCCGCATTGTCCGGATCAATTTTGAGAACAGAATCAAGATCTTTATCAAGTTTATCTTCAAGCGGTCTCTTCTGAATATACTTGTCAAAACGGCTATTAAAATTGTAACGAGTCAAATACGCAAATACTGAATCTTTATTAAGCTCAACCATTTTGTCAATAATTTCTTGAGCCATTTCTACTCTTTTTGCTTCAGACAAATTTTTCAGGGTGTTGCTTGCGGATTCACTGAAATTTTTATTTTCTACATCAATAATAAATCCCGCATAACACGTGGCAACTTCAAGATCCGCTTCTCTCATTTTGTAAACTTTGTCCAGAAGCTCATCGTAATAAGAATGCGAAAAGCCTGATATTTGCTCCGGCTCATATTTTACTCCAGACGCAACTTTCTGAAACGAAGCCAACACAATATAACGCAAAGCATCATAATTTTCTTTATTATTCGAAGTGAAATCGTGTTTGTAAATTTCTATTGCGTTGTTGATAACTTCTGTTGTGTCACGCATCTCCCATTCAAGTTCCATTATCCGCTTTTGATAAACCAACACTTCACTGGTCGAATTCAAAGTTCGCATAAGGTCTTTACAATTTTCGACAATTTCCTGACGACGTTTAGCTTGCACTGTACCGGTTCCCGCTTCATCAACAAGTAAACTTTCAAGTACTTCATTGTATTTTTTCAGAATATTGACATCATCTTGCTTTTTTTCGCGAATATTTTTTAACAGAGTAGCAGCTTTGAGTTTATTATCATAAGACGATTTTATTGCTTCAATATATTCTTTAGAATTTTTATCGCCGCCGTGTTCTTGCATTACTTTGTTACGCAACTCGTTTGCTTCACGCATTAATTCATCGACTGTTTCAATAACATTCGATGTAAGATTTGCCGAGCGGACATAATAAATCCCAGCAACAACTCCAACAACCAAAAACAATACAATAAAACCAATTAATAATAATCTCCATTGAACAACATATTCGGCAACTTCGACCGTTGCAACTCGTACATCTGCGTTTTCAGCATTTTGTACTTCTTCTTGAGGTTGGGGTTGTTGTGATGATTCATTATTTACTTCGTTAATTTTTTCGGACATGATTTGTGTTACGAAAAAGGTTGAGGTTAAAAGTTAAATAAACAGTTAATACCAAGTTCTTATACAGCTTTAGCGATCCTTGAGTCACGCAATTTATTGCACGAACAGTATAACGAGCAATGTAGTTTCTTTCGTAAAAGACAAACACTTAAACGTGAGTTGACATTGTCCCATATCAATCAGAATATTGCAACAGGTGTGAAAGACGAATCTGTTCCAATTTATCAGCGAACCCGCCATCTTTGCCTGCCATTTGGTAATATGGAATGTCCTTAACAACAATACCGTCAACATTGCTGCCCGTACTTACAAGTTTTCGATATACATCTTCCATTGCTGCGAGTACAGTTTCGCCTTGACGGACGCAGAGCAAAACGGAATCGGTACTTGCCGCCATGAGAAGCGATTCTGCCGCATGTGTTATCGGAGGCACTACAACTAATATCAAAGAAAAATCACGCTCCAGAAAATCAAGTAAATCACGGAAATTTCTATCTCCAAGTAATTCATAAGGCGAAACATCAAGATTTCCCGCCGAAAGAAAATGCAAATTTGAATCTTTCGCATCCGTTACAATTGCCTCTCCAACCCTATTTCGTAACGATAAAACATCTGCTAATCCAATTCCCGCCTCTTCATTGCCAAATAAAAGATGCAGCCTCCCAACACGCATATCACCATCAATCAACAACACTCGTCCCGTCCGCATTTGCGCCATCGCAACTGCAACTTGCACTGCCAAAAACGTCTTGCCGTCATCCGACGAAACACTTGCAATTGATATTGTCCGGCAAGTTCGGAAAGGATCACTCAAAAGAAGATGCGTACACCAACTATGAACTGTTTCCCGGTATCTTGCCAATCGTTTTCTAAAACTCGCACCTTGCACCCACGCAACCGGCGGTTCCATTATCTCGCCAATAATAATGTCTGGACAAGCACGACGAATTTGAGAAACATGATACAAACGCGGTTTTGATCTCTCAAGTATAATTCCTAACATCGCCGGAAACACTAAACACGCCAACGCCCCAAATGATGCAAAAATTATTCGTTGTCTTGTTCTGGGCAACGGAGACGGCGTCGCTCGTTCAAGTAACTCTATTTGGCTGGGCGAATTCAAATCTGCTTTAACCGCAATAAGACGTTCATTGAGAATATCCAAAATGTTGTTGACGCGTTTAAGTTGTAATTGTTGAAATGAAACATCGGTAACTTTTAAGGTTCGATCTTTGATGTCTTTGAGTTGTTGTTCGTATCTTGTTTTCATGGATTGAACAAGAATCTCTTCGCGTTTGATTGATTTTTCTATTTCGTAAATATCGTTGTCCGCCTGCGCTCTCAACATAATGCTCATCTCGTATTCCTTCTTGCTGGCAAGACTAAGTTTCAACCGTGTCATTTCCGTATCAAGATCGCTAATTTGTTTATTCATTTGGTTAATTTGCGGATCGTCATTGGTAGTGTTTTTGATTCTTTCTTTATATCTTGCAAGCCGATCTTCAATATTTATTCTTTTTTGAATAAGCGCCAAAACTGCCTGATCATTGTTTATCGCAATTTCGAGCATTGACGCCGGTACTTTTCTATCTGGATTGTCCAACAATTCACGCAACATTTTATGTTCCGCTTGAAGCGACGCCAATGTAGATTCGTGCATATAAATATCACGTTTCAACGATTCACCAGGCGCAAACAAACCTGGCGAATCAGACGTTGTACTTGATACTGCATCTTTTGACGCTGCACTTTCCATTTTTACACGAATTTCACCTTGAAGATAATCTACCGTGCTTAACTGGCGGTTTATTTCATGAGTAAGTTGTTGAATCAATTCGTTGTTCCACTTTCTTGTAGAAATAATATAGTTGTTAAAATATGCCTCAACTATGCTGTTGACAATATTAGCCGCGTCCTCGGCAATCTCGGTGGAAACTGAAATTGTGAAATATTCCGATCTTGCAAATCTCTGTAAATGTATTTCTTTTGTAAGCCAATTAACTCTGTCTTTTTCTTTGGTAATGCAGGCGAGTTGTGCGATTTTAGGATTTTCGAGTGCTTCCTTGATGATAACTGGACTGCGAATCAACGCAAATTGCGTTTGAACGAAATTATCGTATTCAATATTTTCTGTCGAAGTCCTGAATATCTGCGGTTTGTTTGTGCGAATTTGTACCCATGCGGTTGCTTCGTATTTTATCGGAAACACAAACCAAAGAACGCCGAATGCAATTGTACTAAGAAGAAGCCCTAACGGAACTGTCCATTTCCAATTTCTTTTCAAACCGGAAATCAACATTAAAATCAAAATTTGCGGAGTAGAACGCGCCATTTCAATACCGTCCATGATTTGACGGCGCGGAGGCACAACATTGCCCATCGGTTGTTGTATGAACCCGTTAGGATAATAATCTTGCGGCATACCCTGATCGCTCAATACAATATTTGCCGCATTGGCAGGCGGATACTGTTGTGTAGGCTGTTCTGGAATCTGCGACATCTGAATTCTCCTAATTTAAAATATGAACAGTTGGAAAAAAATTTTGGGGGATTTATCGTTACAAAAATCATATATTTACACGTTTGAAAACTTTGTCCATGTAGATTAAGAATAACAAAAACATAACTGATACAACTATAATCATTGTGTAACCGGCTATTTCGTCTGCTAAAATGTGGACGCGATTTGGTGAAACAAACTGGACAAGAAAATCACGATGATGAAGCAACAAAATACCTGTCATCGTTATCCGTGAAGCATTAACAAACATTGCCAACGGCGCTGCAATTAACATGACAATTAAATTTTGCCACCAAGGTTTACGCATAAACAAAACCGCTGCAGACGCAATTGCAAAAATACTGATTAAAAAACGTATTCCGCTGCATGCTTCTTCGACGCTGAGAATTTCACTTTTGACTCTGATGATATTGTTTATTGCGATTGCAGGTTCGCCTAATATTTGCAACAAAACGGCGGCGAATTTGGCGGCGTAAAGTTGCAAATGGTGTTTCATAAATACATCTACACTAAACGGAAGTTGGAACATGAAAATCAAAAAACCCAACGAAGGTAACGCCCATAAAAAAGCACGAGTCCCATAAAAAAACCACACAATACCAAGCGTCCAGAAAAACAAAGATGTCTCCTCCAACGCATCCATATAATAATAACTTGCAATTGTCCGCATAAAAACGCAAAACATAATCGGAATTAATCCAAGCCAACATAACCTATACCGCGTACCAGGATAAGAATCCAAACGCAAATAAAGAAATACCACAACCAACGGTACAACAAAAAAACCATGACTATAGTCAATTTTATTAGTCCAATTGTAAATGATTTGCTGTAACGCCGGAAAATACGAATAAATCGTAAACGGCAAAATCAAAAAAAATAACAAACCAAACCGTAACCACTCAAACGACAAATCAATCGGCAATAAATATTTTTTGATTGCAACTGTTGTAGGTCGTGTGATGTCGGATTGAGGTTGTGATGTTGATGGTTTTATTTGCATAGTTTGCATGGTTGGAGGATTATTATCATCGTTGTCAAAGTGAGATCGCGATTCGTTGTTTTGTGGATATTTTTGGGGTTCTATTGTGAATTTTCCATTGGAATTTTTGTTTCGCGTTTCGTTTCCGGCGGGTTGTTTGGTATCGTATTTTGATTCTTGCGGCGGGATGATACCGGCAAAACTGTTGTGCCGTTCAAGTCGGTTTGTGGGATTGTTGATATTGCTTTGATTTGGCGAATCTATGCCGAATCGATTTTTGGGCGGATTTATATTGGTGGGGTTATTGTTATTGTTATTGTTATTGTTTGGTTCGGGGTTTATTGGAATATCGAACCGTCCAGATTTACCTGTGCTGGTTTTATTTTTATTTTTATTTTTATTTTGTTCCGCCATTTTTCGATTCCCTCGACTATTAAACTGTTCTCACTTTAAATTTCGTTTACCGCCGTCTGCTTACTTATTGGAAAGCAGGCTTTTACGCTCTTGAGTCACACAATTTATAAACTGTTCAGACTTTAAATTTCATTTCCGCCGTCTGCTTACCTATTGGAAATCAGGCTTTTACGCTCTTGAGCCACGCAATTTATAGTACGAACAGCTGCCGATAGTTAAGTCTGATAACGTTGACGAAAATTAAAGAACAAACAGTTTAAATTCAAATGTCTCCGTTCCGTCTTAAATTACGGCAGTTTTTTTGTCCCGTATCTAATGAAATTTTATCTTATACAGAGCAACCATACCTATTATAGTTGCAAATTTCACCTCTGCCAAGTTTACTCACATAGAATTTTCAAAATATTAAGAAAACTTTTAATGATTGACAATTAGTCAATTAATTTATTTTTTATTTTATCCGCAAGTTGACACAAATTAACTCAAAGAATACTAGTGTAATTTCGATGAAAATCATGGGCAAAATCTGTTTTAGAAGATTTTGCGTAAGTCAGCAAACAAATTACCGTACAAATGCATATTTATTTTTACAGTTAATATAATATGTGCAAAATGCAATTTCGTCAAATTTAAACTGTGAATATTTTAAAACGCTTATTTAACTTTCACATAAATTTCATACTAACCTTGACGCTTAATCCTTTTTGAATACGTTAATTCTTATCGATTTTTGCGGGCATTTCACACATTCCAACTGAATAGTTGTAAAGTGGAAACAAATCATAGCATTGTTAATTGATTCAAATTAACTAACTGTTTTCACTTTAATTTACTACACCTGTACGCGGAATGATGTTTGTCGGTTGTGTTTTTGGCGCGTCAAGTGTTTGGCGTTTACCGGAATTGCGCGGACTTGTTGTGGGGTTGTTTTCGGGCGTAGTTGTTGGTTTTTCTTTGAACAATTCAAGAAGACTTTTTTCGTCATCAGATTCATTTATTGAATTGGGTATGGTTTGATTGTTTGTGTCGTTGTTTGTGTCTTGAGTGTTATCAACCTTGCTTTTACTGCGTGCGTCTGCGTCTTGAATTCGTGTTGATTTTGCGCGTGCGGCATCAATAGCGACCTGTCGGCGTGACGGTTGCATTTCAGCATTCGCATCACAAATATCTGCAGCACAAGCACACGGATTTCTGTTACAAAATTTACAAGTATAGGCAAACGGCACTTGACCTGCAAACGGCGGTTTATCGCATTTGCAAACTCCATCCGAACAAACCGGACAAGTATATCTGAATGTATATGGACGTGCATAACCTGTGTAAAGCGATGGATTCCAATAAGGACGATAATATGGTGCAGGATTGTAATAAACAGGAAATTTTCTTGCGCCGTTGTTCCATTCATCAAGAATTGGTCGAGGTATTACTGCGAATATTCGCGATTGTTTGTAAGGATTCCATTCGCCGTGTGGACCGCGTCCGTCGTCTGCGTGTGCGCAAGGATCGCTTCGATGTTCACGGCAAGAATCACACGTCCCACAAGGTTCATCGCCAGCGGTTAAATCACAAAAATTGTTCAAATTTCTGCTAACTGGTTGAACACAATGCCGACAAACTGTTCTTTCACAAGGATAACCTTGGCGACATTTGGAACATTCACCACAAGGCGTTTTTGGATCATCTTTACAAAGCGGACATTCGGCGGCGGTGACGGGTGGTTGACCGGCTTGTTTTCTTGCCTTGTCAACATGATGCCGATGTTGTACTTCTTCTTCCGGCACTGCTGCGATGCGGTCAGAGCTATAAGGCGTCGGCGCAATCCCGCCGCGAACATAAGGCACAGTTCCGATACTTCGCGGATCAGGATATTCTTCAGAGTATTTCAAAAAACCTGCGGATGGAACATGATTAGGTTTAATTTGAGTAATCAATTTGAGTGGCGGTTTTATCCCATCTGCGTCAATTATATTGCTGGAATTATTCTGACCAACTGTAGTTTCCGGAATCCGTTTTGGTAAAATTATTTCGTCATTGTCAGTTTCGAGAATTCGCATATCAAACAATTCACCTGAAAATTGTACTTCGCGGATGTTACTTTTTTTTGTAGAGTTTGTTTTTGTGTTTGGTTGTAAGTCAGGCTGAGGCAACTGATGAATTATTGTAACGGAATTGTTTTGCTGTTTTTGAGATTGTTTATTGTTTAATGGATTGATGGTTTGTTTGTTTATTGATTTTGCTGTGTATTTACCGACAGTGTTTACTGCGGCAGTATTAGGATATGGTGTGTTGTATTGTGTTTCTTGGACAAATGGCGTTCTGTTAACAGTTTGTCTGGCATATTGAGCCGCGTTCAAAAATTGCGGCAATAAACCCGAAATCAACAACACCAAAACGAGTTCGTTAATTTTTTTCATTTTTAATCCTCAATAAAAAATTTTAAACTAGTTACTTTTAATCTTTATTTAAATTGTTCACTCTTTAAATTTCATTTACCTTCGCCTGATTACTTATCGGAAAGCAGACTTTTACTGAGTCGCGCAATTTATAGTACAAACAGTATATAGAAACATCTGATAGCAGTTTCCATGTCGAATAATAGGTTATATTAAATTGCAAACGCAGACGAATCGGCAGAATTAACAACAAATTAATTTAACCGCCAAAGAATAATCGTTACAATCAATTCAATAATCAAAAAGCAAATTCTATACTGTTTGTACTATAAATTGCATGACTCAGTAAAAGCCTGCTGTCCGATAGGTAAGCAGGCGGCGGCAAATGAAATTAAAATGTGAACGGTTTAAAACTCATTTTGTCGGCGAATTTCATTTGTACTAATTTGTATCCAATTGCCGATATACTGTTAGTGCTATAAATTGCGTGATTCAAGAGCGAAATCTATTAGTACAAATAGTATAAGTTAGTGAAAGGTCTATTTTGCGGCTGATTTTGTTTGATTATTTTTGTAATGAAATTATTCGGTAGAAATTTAGTCGCTGATTATTTCCTGCAAGATTGGTATTACTAATTTTATTCGTTGTTTATCGAGTTGTATTTTTTTTGTTTGTGCGGTTGTTGTGATTTTTGATTTAATTTTTGTAACGGAATTATTTTGTATTTCAAGTTGTTTGATTTTTTCTCCCATCATTCGTATCTCTGGTGCTGAAAATTCTGAAAACGCTCGCCGCAGTAATGGTAACAATTCCTTAAAAACTTCATCCGTAAGCGAACAAACCCACGAGTTAAGAATTGACCATA
The DNA here is from genome assembly GCA_031282385.1 of Planctomycetaceae bacterium. GTDB lineage: Bacteria > Planctomycetota > Planctomycetia > Pirellulales > Thermoguttaceae > WRKP01. The sequence goes on from JAITDV010000116.1 coordinate 21,258, forward strand.
ACAAATCGAATTGTAACAATAATTGACCGCTGCCGCAAAGAAAACCTTGCATCCATTGCGCAACCTTGATTGCATCAATTGCTGTCGTTACCGCCAAACCAAGACTGCAACTCAAATCTTCACCCGAAATTGTACCATCTTCATATAAAATTCTTGTGCAACGTCCGCGTAATAAACCATGAATTACATCATCTTTTGTGATTGCCGATAACACTTTTTGCCAATCCTTGCGTTGTTCCGCAGACGAATACAACTTCAACGAATTCTGCACCGCATCTACCTCAACAATACGCCTTACCGCCGCGTCATCATCAAGCGACGCTGACGCTGGAATAAGACCGACTAAAATCCGCTCAAAAATAGCATTGTAAACCGGCGCTAATCTCTCTGCCTTTGTGCCGCGAACATTGCCGTACTGCAATACATTCACCAACGGCGGAATCGCCAACATAAGACCACTCACATCCGACGAAACCGCAGATTCATTGCGCAACCGTTCCAAAAGCTCATCAATCACATCCGCCGAAACTTCCGCCGGAAGCACTGACTCAATCAATGCCGTCAACTCTGGTAATGATCGAATTGAATCCGCTTTGATACGAATCGCATTACTCACCGCCGACTCAAGCGTATTACCCAACGCGTTGGACTCGATTATTCGTACCAAAAATTCAACTTGCCACCGAAGCTGCCAAAATTCGTGAAATGTACCTGTTGAACGAACTTGATCTTGTTGCAACTTACCCCAGTCGATACCAAGCAAATTTAACCGATGCAACAATCGGCTTTTTGCACGATCAGTTTCTTTACGCAAATCGAAATCAACAGAAATAATTTCTTCCGATACCTTCATTCTTAATCGTTTTTGTTCCGTCTCAATATCACGCAACAAAGGAACCGCCGGCGTTTCTTTCGGAACAGAACCAATTCTAAATCCGGTTTCTAATTTACGGCGAATCAATTCCAACAGTACAAAATCACCGCGGCAAAGAACCGTCAATATCGCCTCATTGACCTCCGTAATTCCGACCACAGGACGTCCCCGTAACGACGCCAACGTCTCTGAAAGCCGAACTGCCTCAATTACATTCGCCGACGAAGCGTCAAGCGACTCCGCACGCAACAACCGCGCAGCCAACGAAATCCAACGTATCACCGCTTGTTCCGAAAACGTCCACAAATGTTCATACCAACCCGGAGCCGCTACTCCTGCACCATAACCACTGCGATACGCAAGCCGAGAAAATGTCCAAGGCGTCCACGTAACTGAAACTTTAGACTTAGGTAATTTTCGTAACAAAAAATTGTCCTGTTGCTCCGTAGGCGTCAACTTAAACAGTAACTCCGAATCCGAAACTACATTAAGAACTGGCGCATGCCACGCTCCGCACACAACAGCAATTTTTTGAAAACCTTCAGAAATCGCTTTACGTATCGATTGACGCATCCACGACTCACGAAGCAATTCATATTTTCCACGTAAAAAATGTTTTGTAAATTTGCCGGATTTTTTGTTATATTTATTGTTAGTTGAATTATTATTGTCCAAATTGTCTTCGTCTGATTTTTTGTTACAAGAATTATTGTTGTCCCGATTATCTTCACCGCATTCCGCAAATACACGCTCTCGCAACACAGACATCACCTCAAAAATACCGTCAAAAATTTCAAGCGATTCACCTTTCGACTGTTCAATTACTTGTTCCCACCACGTTTCATTATCTTCAAATCCGGATGCTCTTGAAAGCACTCCGAGCGGGTCTTCGATTATTTGTTGCGCAAAAGATTTGTCCGACGTATCATCAATGTCAACTTCTACAATTACTTCATTTGCACATGAATCAACGGATACTGAATCTTCAGATTGTTGTTTTGTTATGTTTTCTTTTTCTATTTCGTCAAGAGCAAAACGATGCTTCCATGGAAGGTCGATTAATCGCAACGAAATATTCTTTTTCAACGCATATTGAATCGCATTCCACTCAGGCGAAAAGGATGCAAATGGATAAAAAACTGCATCATCCGGTTTGTCCGGCGGATAAACAATCATTGCAACAGGCGGCGACATATCAGGATGCGCAGCCAATTCAATAACGTCTTCACCTTCCGGCGGCGCTTCAATAAGCAAAATATCCGGTTGCAACAACTCAATCGCATTATTGAGAGAACGTGAACAACCGGGTCCATGATGTCTGATCCCAAAAATATTCAACTTCATATAATCTCCCTACAAGCTCTGTACAAATCTTTCCAACCTTCACGTTCTTTGACAACCGTTTGCAAATATTCTTTCCACACAATCGCATCTTGTGCGGGGTCTTTTACAATACTTCCCGTAACTCCTGCCGCCAAATCGTCCGCCTTCAAAACACCGTCGCCATAATAACCCGCCATCGCAAGTCCGCCATTGATAACCGAAATAGCTTCAGCTGTTGAAAGCGTACCGCTTGGCGATTTTACTTTTGTTTTACCATCTGTTGTAACTCCATTACGTAACTCGCGGAATATAGTTACAACTCGCCGAATCTCCTCTATCGCAGGCTTCGCAACCGGTAATGCCAACGCCCGACCAAGTTGATCGACACGGCGTTCTACTATTTGTACTTCCTCGTCCAACGAATCCGGAACAGGTAAAACAACTGTATTAAAACGGCGCATCAACGCACTTGAAAGTTCGTTTACGCCTTTGTCTCGGTTGTTGGCAGTTGCGATTACGTTGAAACCTTTAGCTGCTTGTACTCCACTACCAAGTTCGGGAATCGGCAAAGTTTTCTCGGACAAGATCGTGATCAATGTATCTTGCACATCATTTCCAATTCGGGTCAATTCTTCAACCCGCGCAAGTTTGCCATCAATCATTGCCCTCATCATCGGACTTGGAACAATCGCATCCGCCGAAGGACCCGACGCAAGCAACTGCGCATAATTCCAACCGTAACGAATCGCCGATTCATCCGTACCCGCAGTTCCTTGAATTAACAATGTTGAATCGCAGCTGATTGCCGCCGCAAGATGCTCGCTTACCCAAGATTTTGCCGTACCGGGTAAACCATAAAGAAGCAATGCCCGATCAGTTGCAAGCGTCGCAACTGCTATCTCAATCAAACGGACATTGCCAATATATTTTGGCGAAATCACTTTACCATCCGGCAACGTACCGCCAACTAAATACATTCGCACCGCCCAAGGCGAGAGCTTCCAATTCACCGGTTTAGCACGATCATCGTGCCGTGACAACACTGCTAATTCTTCACTAAACTCTTGCTCCGCATGTTGACGAAGCGCAGAAGAAACTTCTGTTAAAATCTTTTTCGTTATTGCCATGTTTTGTTTGGTTGTGTCTTGTTAATGTAAAAAAGGAAAGGAAAAATGACATTCAAATTTAACTTCGGGAATCTCTAAACTGTTCACACTTTAATTTTATTATCCACAAATTTTTAGAGATTACCAGTCGAAGGTTACTAAACTTTTTAGACAGACTGTTCATACTTCAAATTCCGTTTATCGCCGCCTGATTACGTATCTGAAAACAGGCTTTTAGGTTCTTGAGTCACGCAATTTATAGTACGAACAGTGTATTAATAGTACGATCAGTATATTACTTGCAGATGTTAGGCGAATGGGGATATTGACAAACAAGAGAAACTGTAGAGAATTTTACGATTATGACTTTTGGAGGAGATTCCGATGTGATTTTTTAGCTTCCTTTGTTTGGAAGCAAATCGGTTTCCGACTCTGAAGTATAAACCTAACTGTAAAAAAGGAGAATAAAAATGATTAAAAATTTCTTTATGTTCTGTTTAGTTGCAATTGCTTCGTTTGTTTTGTTTACAAATGCAGCAACAGCGGACAACAAATCGGAGAAGGAGAAAGTCGTCAAGGCGCCAGTGTCTGCACCGGTTGAAGTTACAGCTGATGTTGACAAGGCGGAGGTTGTAAAAACCGGACATAATTGCCGCCGATTTCACAAATTGCAACTTCCGCGATTTGAATTTCCAGAAATCAAGTTGCCTAAACTCAATTGTTCACGTTTGCAAGCAGAAGAATCGGAAGTTGCGGAAGAGGCAACTGATTGCGGCGGTAAAGTTCTGTTTGAACGCAACTTGTCGCGTGCCGGTCATGTCAAAAATGTAAAATACGTCAAATTTCCGAAACGATTTCTGCCAAAAAGAATCGTTAAAATCGACAAAAATGACGACGTAAAACCGTAAATTATTATACGGATATCTCAATGATTTACACTTTAAATTTCGGCATCTCATGCAAGTTGTTTTAGCGGCAGCTTGTTTTGCGATGCCGTATTTAAAGTGTTTTCTATATGCTGCTGTCGGCAATCTTCTTTCAATATGAAAACTGTACAATGCTTGTACTATAAAATTACGCTCTTGAGTCACACAATTTATAGTACGAACTGTAATTGTTTATCATTCTAGTTTGTAAAAGATTAATTTTTTGAAATTGAATTAAATCTTGCCTCTCTTTTCTTTGTTGGCGATAATGATACAATTTACACGAGTTCAATGATTATTTGTTTTTTGTTTATTGAGTTGTTTTGTGGAGTTTATTGATACTTTCATTTCTTCTATTCTTTCTTGATCTGGATTGTGTGTTATTTTTGTTTTTAGGTTGTTTTGTTTTTTTGTTGGTATTATGTCATATTCAATTTCGCCAGTATTGTGGGAATCGGAATTTTTTGCGTTCCCGATTGGGAGGATAGAGTTGCCGGCAGATTATTTGCCGGAGCAACTCGAAGAATCTTTGCAACACAGCAAAAACCGATTCCGGTTGATTTGTATTTCGCTTGACGGGAATGGTCCAGATTCGATTCCTGTCAATGGTTCACAATGTATTTGTATAGATCGGCGTTTGCGGCTTACGAAATTAGTTCCTGACAATGTTGCCAGTCTTGATACGCATGTTCGTGCTTATACTTCTACATTCTGCTCAAAATGGCTCGAACAACTTGCCGTCCAATCCGGTCAATTATCCCGATTCAAACGTGATCCGGAATTGAGCGCACATTTTGAACGGCTTTTTCTTACGTGGATAAATTATTCTGTTTCGGGCGAATTTGCCGACAGTATCTGGACTTGGCGCGAGGGTAACCGTCATGTCGGACTTGTTACAATCCGGTGTATTCGGCGCCAAATAAGCGAACACGGCGAAGTTGAACGCGATGGCAATATAGAGCTTCTTGCTGTGGACAGTCAATATCGTCGATGCGGTATTGGAACACGTCTTTTTGATGCGTGCGATTTCTGGTGTAGTTCGCTGGCAATGAAAAATGTTACTTTGACAACACAACTCGAAAACGAACAGACTATCAGATTATGCGAAAATATCGGCTACAAACGAGCCGGCGAATCAACCGTTTACCATTGCTGGAATCCGAATTGGGTTTATGATACAAGACGCGGATGGATAAGTAATGTTGACGGTTAATTATTGTTATGGATGAAATTTGTTTTTTCATGGATGATTTTTTTATTTAACAATTAGGTGCAGTCGCCTGTTTTTCACTTTTATCCGTATTGTTGTTACCAGAACACAACGCGGAATAATTTAAACTGCTTACATTTTAATTTTCGATAACGCAAACGAGCTTACGTTTCGGTAAGTTTGCATTAAAGAATTTGGTGTTACCGAATCTAAATATAGGGTCGGTATATGCGGTTAGGTTTTGAGTTAAGCGGGCGGAAGCATTGAACACACTTTTGAATGAGGAGAAATTTTATGGCTTACACATGGAGCAAAGACCTTGAGACTGGAAATTCATTTATTGACACACAACATCAACAACTGATCAAGGCAGTCAATGAATTACTGGCGGCGTGTTCGGCAGGACAAGGGCGCGAGGTGTTGGATAATACGTTGAATTTTTTGGAATCGTACACGGCTAAACATTTCGGCGATGAGGAAAGATTGCAGATGCAATACAAATATCCCGACTATAACAACCATAAATCGTTGCACGATAATTTCAAGAAGTTCGTAAACGAGCTTGTAAGTCAAGTGAAAAAAGACGGACCAACTGCTACAATTATCAACAAGGTAACGCTTGGAGTCGGTGATTGGCTGATAAATCACATAAAGAAAGAGGACATAAAAGTTGCGGCACACATCAAAAGCAAGAGAAACTAAAACAATGTAACTATTCAGTTACGGGATTCAATTGTTTAGAAAATAGGGAATAGGGAATAGAAACGAAGCAGACAAAAATGCAACGTTCTAAAGTAAACAACCCTTATTTATCCAACTTCCATTAGTAGCAGACAACGCCCCAAAAATGTGTCCTTATGTTCTTGTTCTTTCGATGATGAATTTAATACAAAAAATATATCATAGGAACGCAGGCGTCTTACATGCCATAACAAAATAACATTCCGAAGTTTCATGCAGGCGGAACGTCTGCGTTCCTAGGTTTGTACTATAAATTGCATGATTCAAGAGCGTAAAAGCCTGCTTTCCGATAAATAAGCAGGCGAAGGTAAAGGAAAGTTAAAGTGTGAACTGTTTAAAATATGATATTGATCAAGAAATGTTTTTTTGTAACGTTAATTATTTTTGCAATAGTTATCTTTGCCGAAATTTCAAGTGTGTTAGATATATTAGGATTACTGGATCAAGATGTTTTATTGGAAATTAATATTATTGTTTGTTTTTTTACCTGTTATTGAGTTAGTGGGGCTTTGGGTTCTTTGTTTTGTGTTTAAGTTATTTTATGCAATTTTGATTATTTTTACGATTAGTGTGTTTGGAGTGTTGTTAGCGAAACGGCAAGGAATGTATTGTTGGATTGAGTTTAATCGGCAACTTGATAACGGTGAAGTACCAAGATTGCCGGTGATGAATGGGATGTTGATATTTATTGCGGCGGTGCTTTTAGTTGTACCTGGTGTATTGAGTGATTTTTGTGGAATTTTGTTATTGTTTCCGTTTGTGCGTGCAATAATTATTGAGCATTTGACGATGCGATTTGAAGAATATCGCAAGAAAACACGAAACAAATTTGACATGAATGATTACAACGATAATAATTACAACGACAAATCAGACGAAGTGATTGATATATAATAAATCGTATGTGCGATGTTGCCGGTGCTTTTTTTGAGAAGATGAAAAACAGAAGGCAACTTCTAAAAACTTATTTTTGACAGAATTATCGAAATTTTCAGGATAGACAAATTTAGACAATAAATTTATTTTATACACGAATTGACTCGAATTTGCACAATTTATTTAATTCGTGATCTTTCGTGAAAATTCGCGGACAAAATGAGTTTTTAGAAGTTACCCCGTATTAATAAACCATCCCTAACCCCTCTGGAGAATGAGAATTATTAAATTCCCCTCCGGAGAAGGAGAATCATTAAATTCCCCTCCTTTGGAGGGGTTAGGGGTGGTTAAAAACGTGACCGTTTTAAGCTGTAACTACGATGCGCTGCGTTCACGTTTGACATAAATTTTGATAACCCTGTCCCCAAAAAAAATAATCCACAGGTTATCACGGATTATTTGATGCTATAAAATAATCCGCGTAACCTGTGGATCAACCAGTTTTACACAATTCAGAGTAACTCTGATGTTATTACCATTTCCATTGCAATCCGACATAACCAATACTTTGGAATCCATCGCCGTCGCGATCAAGAACCGCCAACATTGAACGTCAAAACCGAACGACCTAAATCCGAACCAAATAACGTACTAGACCTTTTCTCTAACCTAAAAATACATCAACGCAACAAAAAACCTACAACGAAAAACCGCCATTAACTCCTCCGAGACCACCCCTAACCCCTCCGAAGGAGTGGAATAAGAAGAAGCCTCCGAAGGAGGCGAATAATTCCTCTCCTTCGGAGAGGTCAGAGGTGGTCTCCTACAGGTTGGCGAAAAGGTCTACTATTGATCCTTCTATCATAACCAAGTCTGGTGGTATTGTTGACAGCAGTAAAATTGCCGCCACCGATCGCCGTCCGGCAGTATTGAGAGAGCAAGATGGTTCGCCCTTGCCCGGATTTGGTCTGGTGGTTTATGAACCGGAATGCCAACTGATCACGGAAACAATTTTGTGTGAAGATGGTCATGCGCAGGAACGTTCCTTGTTTCCGCGATTATTGGAATTAGTGCAACCCAATGATTTATGGATTGCGGACCGGAATTTTTGTTGCTGGAATTATCTTTGGGGCATTGCTCAAAAGAACGGTTTTTTTTTGATTCGTCACCA
>JAITDV010000162.1 GCA_031282385.1 Planctomycetaceae bacterium
AGGTTTTAAGGAAAATCTCGGATAAAACAATAACTATATTGCAAATTATAACTCTAAATTGCAACCAGATAAGCCCAGAATTTATAGCACCAAATGACTTTTTCAGGGACAACTATCTACCAGAAGGCGGGCTTTTACGTTCTTGAGTCACGCAATTTATAGTACGATCAGTATATCGTTACAAATTGTACTTTAATTACTGTTACAAATCTGTAGTTTTTATTTCTTGTAGGCGACTTTGTATGTTATTGCGACGATGATGCCGCCGCCTACAATGTTGCCCAGCGTTACTGGCAACAGATTTGCAAATATGAAATTTGTCCACGTAAGAGAAGCCAAAAGATCAGGTGAAATGACAACCGCATTTAACCAATTCGGATTCGACTTGGCAAGCAAACCGGCAGAAATATAATACATGTTGGCAACAGAATGCTCAAATCCGGATGTAATAAATAACCATATTGGGAAAAAAATTGCGAGAATTTTTCCCGCCGCATTCTCCGCTCCAGTTGCCATCCAAACCGCAAGACACACAAGGCAGTTGCAAAGAATCCCAAGCGTAAACGCCTCAATAAACGTAAAATTACACTTGGTTACGGCAATCTTAATCGTTATTCCGCCAAGCAAATTTGCGCCGCTGTTCAGTTGACCCGAATTGACAATAAGAACCGCAATAAAAAACGAACCAACAAAATTGCCCACATAAACAATCAACCAATTACGAACCAACGCCGCCAATTTAATACGCCCCTCCGCAAAAGGTAACAACATCATTGTATTACCGGTAAAAAGCTCGCCGCCCGCAAGAACAACAAGCATTAAACCCGTCGGAAATACCGCACCCGCAAGACACTTACCCAACCCAAACGTCGAAGACTCAGCAAGCAAGTTAAACGCCGCCATATTGGAACCCTCCGACGCAAACGCAATATAAACACCCGCCAACACTCCAAGCACAAAAAGCGAACCAAAAGATTTTAAACTCTTGGCAACACAATTGTCCGATGTCCTCTCCAATATTTCTTGCGGTAAAAGCATAATGAATAGACCTTTTTTCTAACCTAAAAATACATCAACGCAACAAAAAAACTACAACGAAAAACCGCGCCTTTAACTCCTCCAAGACCACCCCTAGCCCCTCCGAAGGGAGGGAATAAGAAGACGCCTTCGAGGGAGGCGAATTATTCCCCTCCTTCGGAGGGGTTAGGGGTGGTTTCCTACAGGTTAGCGAAAAGGTCTAATAAATTCTATTGTAATTGCTCGCAACTATTCAGAAGAATATGCGAAGTTTTCGTTAACTCGACAACGTCAAAAAAGGGTCGTTCAAGAGTTAGAGGTGATTAAAAACATGACCAGCCTGCCTGCTGCGTTCCTATCATCGAACCACATTTTCCCCCTAAACAATTGGATTGCAGATCAGGTAACTAAATAATTTGGAAGTTTCTATCAGAATGTTCTTGCGATTGATTCGATTTTGTATGCTTCAAGAATATCGCCGGTTTTCAAGTCGTTGAAACTTTTTAATTTTATACCGCATTCGTAACCGTCGCGGATTTCTTTGACGTCGTCTTTTTCTCTTTTAAGAGAGTCAAGCGGATATTCGCCAATAATTCTGCTTTCCCGTATGACTCTTATCTTACAATCCCGCTCAATAATACCCGACACAACTTTACAACCGGCAATTGTTCCAACACGGCTTATTGTAAAAACTTGCTGCACCACTGCACGACCAAGCTCCTTGACATGCTCCAATGGCTTCAACATGCCTTCAAGCGCTTTTTTAATGTCGTCCGTTAAATTGTAAATAATATCATAGCGTCTAACCTGTATCTTTTTCCGCTCCGCCATTACTCGCGCATTTTCATCCGGCACAACATTGAAACCAACAATAATCGCATCCGACGCATCCGCTAAATGAACATCCGCTTCAGATATTCCGCCAACTGTTGCTTGCAATATTTTGATCTTAACTTCAGGATGCGATAATTTAGCAAGTTCCTTACGTATCGCCTCAATTGACCCTCGTACATCCGCACGAATAATCACATTCAACGTCTGTACTGTTTTAGAATCCTTAATTCGCTGGAACAACGTCTCAAGCGTAACATGAGATTGCACCTCCGCTAACTCATTCTTGCGCAACTCAACTTGCCGTTGCTCTGCTATCATCCTCGCGTCGGAAATATCCTCCAAAACACAAAACCGGCTCCCCGCTCCCGGAGCAATATCCAAACCAACTAAATTAACCGGCGTACTGGGCGTCGCTTCATAAACTTGTTTTTTTGTGTCAAGCGTGTCATACATTGCCTTGACCCGACCATACGCAGTACCGCAAAGAACAATATCACCTGTTCGCAAAGTACCATTTTGAACAATAACTTTGCACACTGCACCTTGACCGGATTGCAATTCTGCCTCCAAAGCAACACCAATCGCCGCACGATTAGGATTCGCCTTCAACTCATGCATTTCCGCCATAATTTGAATCGTTTCGAGCAGCTTGTCCAATCCCATTCCAGTCAAACCACTACATCGTACCATTGGAACATCGCCGCCCCACTCTTCAGGCAATAAATCATTCACCGCCAACTCTTGAATCACTCGATCAGGATTCACACTCGGTAAATCCATTTTATTTATCGCGACAATAATCGGCACTCCAGCAGCTTTGGCATGCGAAATTGCTTCTTCCGTTTGGGGCATTACGCCGTCGTCCGCCGCAACAACCAACACCGCTATATCCGTACAACCCGCTCCACGCGCACGCATCTCCGTAAACGCCTCATGCCCGGGAGTATCAACAAATGTTATATCTTCACCATTTTCCATTTTGACACGATATGCACGGATATGTTGAGTTATGCCGCCTTTTTCTCCAGATACCACATTCAATTTAAGAATATTGTCCAACATCGTTGTCTTACCATGATCAACATGCCCAAGCACTGTAACCACCGGCGGACGCGGTTGAAGAGCTTCAGAATCATCTTCTTGCTCAAATAATGTCGTAACCAAACGATCCTCAAGCGATACATTTTCCTTGATCAAAACCTGAATACCAAGAACTTCCGCCAATAACTCTACCGCATCTACATCAAGTTGCGAATTCAATTGCATCTGTATTCCAAGCTCAAGCAGCTTTTTAATCACAATCGAAAGAGTCGTCCCCGTCTGTTCTGCAAATTGTTTAACTGTACAAGGAAGATGAATAACCAGATTATTCTTTCGCGGCGCCGCCGTACTGACTGCCTTACCGTCGCGCGATTTAACTCGTCTAAGTTGACGAGGTAAATTTATTTGTGCTTCTTCATCAAATTCGTTGGCATGACGCGAACGTTTCTTTGCACGAATACGCCGTTTTTCTTCGGCAATTCGACTCGAATCCCGAATTGTACGACCGCTCCCGCCAAATTCAAAAAATGGAGATTCCGGTTTCGACGAACCTTCCGCAACACGATTTCCGCGACCATGTCTATCTCGTTCCAAACGCGTCTTGACGCTCTTCTCGCCTCTGTCAGGCAACCTCACTGCGGTATCTTTGTTGCCGCGATCGCCTACTAGTCGTTCCCCAACACGATCCCGATTACGGTCTCGATCTCGTTCTCCGCGTGAACTGCCGCGTTCTCCGATTCGTTCGGAACCGCCGCTCCTCTCGCCGCGTCCGCCGCCTTTTTTGGCTGAATCTCTTGCACGTCGCGCTTCATCTTTTTCTTGTTGTTTATCTTTATGCTTGCGAATAAACTCATCAACCGACGTACCCGAGCCACTCGTCAAAACATTGCGAATAATATCAACCGGCAACCTTTTATCCGGCTTCTGCGCTTGCGGTTCTTTGGGATGTTTTTTGGTTTTGACAGTTGGAATAGGCGCAAGAAAAATATTGACTGCTTGTGGTTTTTTGTTGTTCTGATTTGCTTGTTGTTTGTTTGTATCTTGTTTGTTGTCGTGCGTGAATTTGTTATCTTTTTTGTTATCATTTTTGTTGTCTGTTTCGCCGTCAAATTTTTTACGCTTGCCGTCAAGATCAGGAATTTTATTGTCAACAATAGTACGTTGTTTCCAGTAATTATCGTCACGCGTTAAATTATTCGGCGCCGTTTCAAATACTCTGGTCAATGGTTTTCGCAATGGAGTAGCTTGTTGGTTGGCAACAAATGATTTTTGGTTGAATTGTTTTTGATTTTGACCTTGTTTTTGTTGTTGATTTTGTGGTCTTTGTGAGTTGTTGTTTTGTTGCTGCTGCTGATGTTTTCCGTTGTCGTTTTTCTTTAGATCGGAAAGATAGGAATTGAGAGGCGGATTTGATCTATTTCTTGAATCGCGATTACCGGACGATTTCGGAGTGTTTCCTTGACCACCGCCTCCGCCGCCGCGATGATTTGATCTGCCTGCGTTTTGTATAGAAGAAATATCAATATGTCCGATTGCCGGCGGTAACTTAGGCATGTCTTTTTCTGTAACAATTTTACCGACTTGTGAAATCTTCGGCTGTTGGGGGGGTATGGTATTTGTTGGTGAAGTTGTTGTAGTTGTGTTGGCGGATGTAGTGTGCTTGAGGTTAGGTTGGTGAGTTGTTTTAGGTAATTCAACTCCTCTTTTTTGCGCTGCTTCCTTAGATTCAATTTTAGACTCGTCAATTTTAGATACTGATTTGTCGTGAACTGTTGACGAGGTTGAAGAGGTTGAAGACGATGGTGTCTTGGGCAAAGTTGCCGGTTCAATCAAATCTGATTCTTTTTTCGTTACAGAAATATTTTTTGTAACTGGAGCATGACCGCCTTTGTTTGTCGCATCAATTTTAGACGAAGGCGAAACAGACGCAAGTTTATCAACTGGTGCAGTTTTAGCAACCTCAACTTTTGTATCTGATTTTGTTGTACTCGGCGCGGCGGTAGATTGAGTGGATTGTTTAGCGGCGTCGGTGGAAGGAGTTTTCGCGAGGTATTTTGATTGTTGGTCTTTGCTGCCGTCTTTGGGTGCAGGCGGCGTAACGTGGGTAACTTTTTTAGATTCGTCTTTAGGATCGTCTTTTCTACGTGTTCCGTAATTTGAACTATCAATTACGGGAATTTTTTTCACGGGAGCGTCCGGCGGCAAAACATGACGCAACGGTTGTCCGTCTTTGATATTCGGCAAACCTGGCGTATTCGGTTTGGAGGCAGTTTTTTGAAAGGCGGCTTTAACTTTTTTGACTTCGTCTTCGGTCAAGCTAGCCAGCGCAGAACCTTTCCCGTCAATACCCATTGATTTGATGGCATCGACGAGGGTCTTCGTTTCAACTTTAAGTTGTTGTGCCAAAGCGTAAATTCGAATTGACAAGTTTTCGTCTCTCTTTTTTGTACTTTACCGGACGCACTGCGGATTATTAAATTGAAACCTGCGAGCGTGAAGCGGGCTTATGTTTCGATTTAGCCCGCGCAGGTTGTGTACTTAACACACGTTAAATTTCGGTAACAAAAAAATGTTAAAGTTAGGAGTTTCGAGGAGTAAGCCCGTGCAGGTTACACGAAAAGTTATTATGTGAACAGTTTAAATTTTCAGGCGCGAACGGTTAAAAGGTTAAATTTACAAAATACACCGGTTGAGTGTAACGCCGTAATTGTGCGGTTGTATGTTTGGCTTTAAGGCAACAATGACAAAAATAATTTTTCATTCCAGAACAAAACAGACCCAATAATTTCCTTGTAAAAACCAAACAAACCTTCCACAATTTGAAAACTGCCTTATATACCGTTCGTACTATAAATTGCGTGATTCAAGAGCGTAAAAGCTTGCTTACTTATCGGAAGCAAGGCTTTTACGCTCTTGAATCATACAATTTATAGTACGAGCAGCATATACGGCGGTCTCTATTGGTATTTAGATTTTGTCGGCGGTCGTGGTTATCCAAAGATATTTCAAGATTGTACCGTCTTTTATAATTTTTGCAATATGGTTTCAATTGAGAACCGTTAATAATTATTTTGATTTTCTTTCCCAAACCGGAGTAGTTGGCAAGTAGGAATTGAAATTGTCTATTAGTTGGGTTTGATATTTTCCTGCGAAAGTTTTATTGAAAAAATTATCAATCCCCTCGTTATAAAGTTGTTTCCAACTTTCGTCTTCTGCGCCTGGATTTATTGGAAAAAATAGAGCGCCGACTGCTTGAGCGGCTTTGAGATCACCTGGCGCATCGCCAACCATTAACACATTATCGTTGCTGAAATTACCTGACTTAATTGCTTTTTCGAGAGCTTCTTTTTTTGTTCCGGCTTCTTGTCCGTAAATTTCGGCGACGAATTGATCAATTTTTTGATTTTTCCATTCTCTTACCAAAGCATCTTGCGGAGTAGCGGAAACGACGATTACGTCTGCTTGCAACTGCATTTTTTGCAACGCTTCCCTTACAAACGGAAAAGGCGGAACACCTTCGCCAACAATCGCATCAACCGCAACATTGATCGCCAGAGACCACTCTAGCGTTTGTTTGATAATCGGATTATATTCACGTTGTTCTTCTTTTATTAACGCCGGATTACCCAACTTCGTCTCGCGGCTAATCCAATCAATAAGCGGCGCAAGATCAGGTTTGACCAAACCGCGAGCCTGAACTTCCGGACGTTCAAAAAGCAATCGCAACGTCTCCACCAATGCAGGAAAACGATTAATACCGCGAGTTTTAGAATAAAGATTGACGAATTCAAATGTTTCACGAGCATACTTACTCACCGCTTGAAGATTCCAATGTTTAATCGTTGCGGGGACGAAACATTCCTTGTGTTTAAGTTCCATTGTGTCAAATGCGCAACCATCAGAATCAATCCCAATCAAAAAAGATTTGGAGAATCTACTACCATTTTCGCTAATTTTATTTTGTAATACACTCATTGTAAAATTTTTTAACAATTATAAACTGTTCACCCCTTAAATTTCTTTTACCATTGCCAGCTTATTTAGTAAAGCTGACTTTGACGCTTTTGAGTCACGCAATTTATAGTACGAACAGATAAGTTATAGCCGATAACGTTTAATAATTCTTTTTTTAATCACAAAGAACATTGTGAAAGAAATTATTGAACGCACGAAGACAATAATTATGCAAATGTTAAGATTAGTGAACAGGGGGGAGCTTGTGAAATAAGGGTAAATTACAGGAATTCGAAAGTTTGACGAATGTTTGCCCGTTAAATGGCACGGCTATTTGTAAGAAGTATAACGAATTCTACTTGCCCTATCGTATTTCACGGGCAATATTGTATATTATTCACGACTTAAATTTCGTTTTTCTTTTTTAAGTGACAACAGAAAGAGACATTTGCTACATGACAAACATTATATTAAAAAACTCGCGCAAAAAATAACGGCATAAAGATTGCAAGATTTGTGATAATTTTGGCGATGCTTATACTATTCAGTCGTGTGTGTGTTTTATCGTGAATTGATACCTTTTTTAATGAACATAAATTACAAAAAGAACTTTTGGAACATATACTGTTTGTACTAGACCTTTTCTCTAACCTAAAAATACATCAACGCAACAAAAAACCTACAACGAAAAACCGCCTTTAACTCCTCCGAGACCACCCCTGACCCCTCCGAAGGATGGGAATAAAAAGACGCCTCCGAGAGAGGCGAATAATTCCCCTCCTTCAGAGGGGTCAGGGGTGGTCTCCTACTGGTTAGCGAAAAGGTCTACTATAAATTGCGACTCAAGATCGTAAAAGCCTGCTTTCCGATAGGTAAGTAGGCGATGGCAAATGAAATTTAAAGTCTGAACAGTTTAAAACGCAGCGTTCTAAAATAAACAACCCTTATTTGTCAAATAAGGGTTGGAAAATTAAAGCCGTTCGGAAAATTATCTTGTTCCGTGCGAATTTATTGGGCTTGGGTAACAGAATTGTTGACGATAATAAACATACGACCGAGAATAGATACGACAAATTCCACCGAAATATTTCGAAATTTCAAGTTTAATGAGATATTGCTGCGTCTTTAATTTACAACAACTAAATTTGAATAGTTCAGTGGAATTTTCGTTTTTTTTAAGACAAGGTAAATGAGTAAAGCATAAGTATTGTCAGATCAATTTTCCATTGCAAGTCCCGTAGAGACAGCATTATGAATAACCGGCGGAGAAACGCGGCTAAAAATAGATTCATTGATTAATAGACCTTTTTTCTAACCTAAAAATACATCAACGCAACAAAAAACCTACAACGAAAAACCGCCTTTAACTTCTCCGAGACCACCCCTAACCCCTCCGAAGGAGGGGAATAAGAAGAAGCCTCCGAAGGAGGCGAATAAGAAGAAGCCTCCGAAGGAGGCGAATAAGAAGAAGCCTCCGAGGGAGGCGAATAATTCCCCTACTTCGGAGGGTTCAGGGGTGGTTTCCTACAGGTTAGCGAAAAGGTCTAATTAACTCAAAACACTAACTCCACTGAAATATTACCTAAATTTGAATATTTTTTAACAAAAATAAACTTGAACTTTCAGAATTGACAAACAACATTACAATTTGTCAATTCTGAAAGTTTTGGTGATTTCTGTACAAAAAATCAATTTAACATGTTCGGTTTTCAATCTGTATAATCTGTGAATCATTATTTTTTTGTCAATTATGGATAGTATTGTTGGTCAGAATGCCGGACTTCGGTCTGTACTTGAACGTGCGCGGCTTGTTGCGAAATCTGATGTTCCGGTGTTGATTCTTGGCGAAACCGGCAGCGGCAAGGAAGTATTTGCGCGTCATATTCACGAACAATCACGTCGTGTGAAGTTGCCGTTTTTGAAGGTAAATTGCGGAGCGGTTCCGTCGGAGCTGATAGATTCGTATCTTTTCGGGCATGAAAAAGGCGCTTTCACGGGCGCGATGGAAAAACGTAAAGGTTGGTTTGAATCTGCTAATGGCGGGACGTTGTTACTTGATGAGATTGGCGAGTTACCACTTGCGGCTCAAGTCAGATTTTTGCGTGTACTTCAAGACGGCAGTTTTGAATCTGTTGGCGGCAGCGGCAAAACAATAAAAGTAGATGTACGTGTGATCGCAGCAACTCATCGGAATTTACGCCAGATGGTAAACGAAGGTAAATTCCGCGAAGATTTGTGGTACCGTATATCTGTTTTTCCGATTAGGATTCCGCCGTTGCGTGAGCGAATGGAAGATTTGACAGAGCTTGCAGTTTATTTTACAAAACTCGCAACAGTAAAATTCGGATTGCCCGAAATAAATATAAAACGCGAAGATATTGATATTTTGAGCAGGTACAATTGGCCTGGGAATATTCGTGAATTTGGTGCGGTAATTGATCGGGCGGTATTGCTTGGCGAAGGAAAAAAACTGGCTATTGCTGAATCTGTGTTGGAATTAATGCCGGATAATGAAATTGATTTTGATTCGGCTGCATTTGTTACGCCGAACAATATTATCACAAACCGCAATGTTGTTAATTTTGCCAAAATCGCCGATGAATACTACAATAACACTAATAACAACAATACAAATAATAACAATGACAAAATCAATAATGTTGAAAAAGTTGATAATCCTGCGGGCAAAATTTCTATTGATGTTGACGATCAAGAAATCGTTCAGGCGAAATTTAAACTTACCGATTTCAATCACCATAAACCAAAAAAACAAAATAACGCCGTAACACAAGATTCCGATCAATTATCCGATTTGAACAATCCGGTACAAAAACAATTGAAAGCACAACAAGAAGCAAAAATTACCAATTTTATATCTTTGGATGATGCTATTCGGAGACATATTGAGTCGGCGTTGCAATTAACCAACGGGATAATCGAAGGTAATTACGGCACCGCGGCATTGTTAAAAATAAACCCGCACACTTTACGCGCAAAAATGCGACGATTAGGTATAAATTGGTCAAAATATAGAAAAGGATATATTGACCATAATGTCAATTCCACAACTCAAGAAAATAAAAACCAACTTGCCAATAACGCCGATAATTAAGCAGGCGGCGGCAAATGAAATTAAAGTGTGAATGGTTTTATAATTTTTGTAACTATCCAGCCGTATTAATGAACCACCACTACCCATCCAGAGGATGGGAATTGTAATATTTCAGTGGAAATTTTTTTCCCCGCCCCTAAAGGGGCGAAAGGAAAACTGATATTTAGCCCTGCGTAACATGAGTTATTGATTAACTCAACACAAATTCCGCTGAAATATTACTGGGAATTTAATTTACATCCTTTGGAGGGGTTAGGGGTGATTGCAATTATTGGTGTGTTGATTGCTCTTTTGTTACCCGCCGTTCAAGCCGCTCGCGAAGCAGCTCGGAGAATGCAATGCAGCAACAACATGAAACAATGGACTCTTGCACTCCACAACTACCACGACACCAACCACGCGTTTCCCGCTGCACAAAATCCGTGTCACTGTGTGTTTAAAGACAATGTTGTCTTGGAAGGACGTTGGAGTGCTACATATTGCCTTCTTCCTTTCATGGAACAGTCAGCAATTTTTGATACTATCAAAACAATCCCCGTTCTGCGACCATGGGACGGTCATGTATCAGCCGATCACATTACCAGAAAAAATGTGTCAACACTTCTTTGCCCGTCCGATGGGAACTCCAAAAATTCCGGTCCCAACTGTGCACGTGGAAATATTGTTGTTAGTTATGGAGACGGCGCTTTCGAGATTGGAGACCACCTTCATCTTACAAGCGGCGGAATTGGCAATGTTTCAACGCGTGGAATGTTCTACCCTGCATTCTGGAAATCTATGGCGGATGTTGCCGATGGAACCAGTAACACTATTGCAATCAGCGAATGTGTTGCTGCTGCAACTGCGGGAAATAATCTGATCAAGGGAGGTGTAGCGACTTTGAGCGGAATTTATGTTAGTAGTACAGACACCGGTTTTAACCTTTCGCCTTCCGCTTGTATGGCAACCAAAAACAAGACAATTTTTTCCGCTATTGCTGCCAATGTTATGCGCTGCACCCGTTATCTGGATGGTCTTGTTGTATATACCGGATTTAATACTATCATGCCGCCGAATGCACCAAGTTGTACATACAACGGTGCTGAACGTTGCTGGGGATTTTATGCGGCAAGTAGTAATCATCCGGGAGGCGTGAACTGCGGCAATGTGGATGGCTCTGTGATTTTTGTCAATGAAACGATTGATACTGCTGGATTGCCCACTGGTCCGCAGGGCATCGACTTAACCGGTGAAAGCCGATACGGCGTCTGGGGTGCAAAAGGAACGCCTTCCGGCGGAGAATCGAAAACGTTTTAATCTGTCCGTACTTTAAGTTTCATTTGCCGCCGTTTGTTTAGCTATAGGAAAGCAGCTTTTACGTTTTTGAGGCGCGCAATTTATTGTAGGAACAGTATTGTTTTAATTGTTACAAATTTTGATCGAGTGAGAAACGGTCTTGCTCGATCTTTTTCTTCAAAAATTAATTGAAAGGGTTTTTATGTTACGTATTATTTTTTCGTGGATGTTGTTTTTTGTGTTGCTTTCCGTTTTGGGATGCGGCGGTAGCTCGGGTCCGAAAGATTTGCCCAAACTTTATCCGTGCGTCATCACAATCACGCAAGAAGGTAAACCATTGGACAATGCCGTTGTTGAACTGGCGGCAGCAGAAACAACAGATCAAAATAACTCCAAATACCAACCTTGACTAATGCGGAAGGGAAAGCGGTCATATCCACTTATGGATTTGCTGGAGCTCCTATTGGAAAATACAAGGTTATTGTAAGAAAAAACGTTGATGATGATCTGGTTTACGGAACCAACTCAACGGGCGGAAAAGAAGTAGTTGCTTTTAAAATATACAGAACGGTTGAACCGCAGTTCTCCGATGTCAAAACAACTCCGCACGAAATTGAAATTACCGGAAAAGAAAAAAAAGTTGAAGCAACTTTCGATGTCGGTAAAGCAATTAAAGTACAATTTTAATAACTGCACTTTCCAAAAATTTTAAGCCGAATTTCCCTTGTT
Organism: Planctomycetaceae bacterium; assembly: GCA_031282385.1. GTDB lineage: Bacteria > Planctomycetota > Planctomycetia > Pirellulales > Thermoguttaceae > WRKP01. Next base: position 11,963 of record JAITDV010000162.1, read on the forward strand.
TTTCACATATTTTTTAATTTTGAGCATCTTTCATAGGTAGGCAAAAGTGTATTTAATTCAAATATATTAAAAAAAC
>JAITDV010000250.1 GCA_031282385.1 Planctomycetaceae bacterium
GGTTGCAATTTAGAGTTATAATTTGCAATATAGTTATTGTTTTATCCGAGATTTTCCTTAAAACCTTGCAAATATTAGACCTTTTCTCTAACCTAAAAATACATCAACGTAACAAAAAATCTACAACAAAAAAACCGCCTTTAACTCCTCCGAGACCACCCCTAACCCCTCCGAAGGAGGGGAATAGGAAGACGCCTCCGAATGAGGCGAATAAGAAGACGCCTCCGAATGAGGCGAATAAGAAGAAGCATCCGAGTGAGGCGAATAAGAAGAAGCATCCGAGTGAGGCGAATAAGAAGAAGCATCCGAGTGAGGCGAATAAGGAGACGCTTCCTTCGGAGGGGTCAGGGGTGGTCTCCTACAGGTTAGCGAAAAGGTCTATTATCAAAATTAATTGACAATGTGTCCCCATTCAGACGCTCAAACGAACTCGCCGTGAACAAGTTGGCTACCATTAAAACAACAAAAAGACTTTTTCAGGGACAACTATTTAGTTCAAAAAACTCTACGCCATTTTCCCCTAATACTTCAACGTTCTGAAATTTATTCCACTTGTTATTTTATTTCGGTTTGAAGTACATCTTGTGAGGTTGCGGTATTATTGTAACGATAAGTCGGAATATTATTATCATTATTTTGAGAGATAGTGTTGTGTATTGTATTATTTGACAAAGTTGACGGAATAATTGCGGCTGATGTATTTGGAGTTGGAGTTATTGTTGAAGCGGGCGGAGTTGTTGTCGGAGACGTTATTGGCGGGAGCGGCGTATTGGTCAAAGGTGCGGGATTGATGTTGCGGCTTCGCAAGAATTCTTCGCTGCAAATATCTACAGGTTTTCGTTCGTTATAAGTTGGCATTGTGTACATGCTGCTGTATGTGTTTGTTGTTTGGTTGAATTGAGGTGAGCCGAGATTTATTGAGATTGTACTTTTTCCTGTTGAAGCTGCGTAATAAATTTCAATTTTTCTTGCGTAAATGATACCATTTTCTACATCGAATCTGTAATCGCTTGACAGAGCTGATGTGATTAGTTCATTTTGCGGCGAGAAAATTTCCTGTTTTGATACGAGTCCGGTCTTGGCGTCAATAGTTGTTTTTTTGACGAATTGTCCGGTTTGTGTTGAGCGTCTTGTTATGATAGTCCAATTGCCGTCATCTGTCGGGTACGGTCCTTCGTGCCGTTCGCTATCCTTGAACTCTACTATCCCCAACGCTTCAATAAGCCAATCCGGATCAATCGGTAAAATATTGCGTACCGGACAACTCGGAAATTGCGAATGACGGCAAAAATACAAGTCTTGTTCACGCTTCACCCAAATCCAAAATAATTCATCATTGCTGCCAAAATCCAGTTCTTGTCCTGTAATGGAAGTTCCGCCGATGATTCGTATTCGTTTCGGACGTTCACAAGTCAGACGCACATTGAGCGGCATTGAAACACCCGAAAAAGCCAATGAAACATTATCTGCCGAGATAGTACGGATCATTTGGCTGTTACGATTTATCGGATCAATAATTTCACTCAACGACGGTTTGGCGGAAACCGTGCGCACCATCGGTTTCGGATCAGAACGCTCAAATAAACTGCGTATAGCTTGACAACCCGAAAATAATAAAAAAATTGATAATAACAAAATAGTCTTTTTCATTTTATACAATTATAAAATTTGTAATTATTCAGTGGAATTTTTTGAACACGTGAATATCGAGTAAACAACCTCATTTTCTTACTAACTCATGTTACGCACTGTAAGTCACTGCTCGTACTATAAATTGCCTGACTCAAGAGCGTAAAAGCCTGCTTTCCAATAGGTAATTAGGCGGCGGGAAATGACTCAAGTTTAAAGCAACTCTGCGAGTTGATTTTGTATTTCTTCAAGCCGTTGTAAATCAGGCATTGCAACAGGAATTTCAAAGGTGTTATTTTCTTTTATTGCGTACACGAACATTGTTTTTTGTCCGTTTTCGTCTTCTTCTTCGCGATCATATCTGAACAACCTGCGCCGAATCAACAACAACGATAAAACGTACAACAAATCAACTTGTCCTGAATTTGTACGTATCTTGTCAAACAGATTAAGCAAAACTTCGTTTGGTGCAAGTTTAACTTTTTTCTCATTTATATTTTGTACCGTACTTTTCCACCAACCGACAAATTTTTCAGGCGGTTCTTTCCAATTCTCTCCCGCAAAATCACGGCGTACCAAAGCTTCGTCCTCTTCAAGTAAAATCGAAAAGAACGTCTCGCCGGGCAATAACTCACGCCCGCTCAAAAAACAATTTCGCGACGGTTTAGGAACTTCCATTTACGGAGAATAAGAATTTCACAACAAAAAATCAAGACCAGATTTTGAGAATTTTAGAATTCGGAATTTGTACAACAACAGATTCTATGCTCGTTGCAGATTCTAATAGTTAAAATTTGGCAACTATTCAGTAACTAAATTCATACAAACTAATTGTATATGGGTTAAATATTCGGGAAGTAGGAATGAAGCAAATAAAAACACATGACTGATAGTTACTTTATTTATATGGATTGGGGCGTGTTGGTTTTGGCGGTTGTGGGATTGTTTTTTGATCTTGTACGGCGAGTGAATTATTTATTTGGATGCTGGAAGGAGCGGATTTTTGAGAGGCAGCGTTATTTTGTGTGGTGTTGGGATTTGGTTGGGATGATTTTGTTGTGAAGGTTACAGTTTGGATTCCGTAGGAGCCGGAAGGTCTTGAAAAAGTTGTTGGGGTTATTTGTGGTGGTTGTGGTTTGGAGTATCCGCCTGAACCTACAACGTCTGATGAAGAATTGCCTGATTGATTATTTGTAACGTTAATTGATTTTGACGAAGTTGAAGAGGATGGTACAAATTCTGCTGCGTCGCTTTTATTAGAGTTGTTATTGTCAATGGAATTATTTGTTTGTGTCGTAGTTGACCCGAATTTATCGCAAACTTGCCGCCAAGTTTCACGTTCCGAGTTAAGAACCCGCAAAGCGTCGTCAAGTTTAGTTTCATCGTGCCACATGCCGCCTTCGGCAAGGCGACGGAAAATAAAAAGATAAATTGACGCTAATTGTTTAGCGATTGCCGGATTGCCTTCCATATCAAGCGAACAAAGAATCTCCGAAATAATATCTTGGGCAATCGTCAATGTCTCCACACCAACATCATAACGCGACTCTTGCCAAGCCTGTTTTGTACGATGAATATTTTTTATTGCCGCCTCGACAAGCAATAATTGTAACTTTTGCGGTGTTGCGGTGGCAACTTCAGCTTGAAGATAATTATTTCTCGCTGTATTGATTTTTTGCATAATGATAAAATAAAATTCAATTTCAATCAGGAACACGAAATACGTGATATGATTCGGATTCGTTCAAACTATTAGACCTTTTCGCTAACCTGTAGGAGACCCCCCCTGACCCCTCCGAAGGAGGGGTTAGGGGGGGCTCGGAGGAGTTAAAGGCGGTTTTTTGTTGTAGGTTTTTGTTGCGTTGATGTATTTTTAGGTTAGAGAAGAAGGTCTATTCACATTAAATTCAGAGTGAGGATATTTCTGAGTGAGTATTTTGTCTTTTAATTGGGGCAAGGAAGTATAACGAATAAACGTATTTTTCAAAATAACCGTTATTCTCACGACAACCGTTATCGACAATTTGAATATCAACAGCTGTTCTTTTAACCGATTGGCTTCATAACCGGTTTAATTGCGTTATTTGGAATAATACGAATATTTTAAACTGCCTGTACTTGAATTTTTCTTATAACCTGCGCGGATTTACTTGTCGGAAAGGGTTACAAAAATTTTTTAACCTGTTAAAATGTGGGTCTAAATTAAAGTTTTAATTTTATGTATTGGAAATAAACATTAAAATCAGAATTTTATCGGACAACTTTTAATAGGAAATTTGAAGTAATCGAATCAGACGGTTGACTTCAATTGAATTTGGTTGAATAATTCCGAATGAAATCGTGATTTACAGGTTTTAAATTGTCCGCGATTTAAATTTCGTTTACCTTCGCCTGCTTGCCTGCCGAAAAACAGGCTTTTACGTTTTTGGCTTACGCAATTTATAGTACGAACAGTAGATTGATTTTTGACCAATTACGTGAATTTTTTGAAATTGCTGATATTATTTCAACATTTCACAGAGCAAAATTTTTATATTTTAAACTAATTCATACACAGTTTTCGGCAACTTGCACAAACTCACTTATCCCAAAAAACAGCATTGATGCTTTTGTGTGTTACCGAAATTCTGCAGTAAGTCCAATGTATTGGAGATAAAATGATGAAATTTCAAACACATTTTCGAGTTTCGATACTCAAAAGTATCAATTCGGATTCATCTATCAAAAAACATATTCTGATTACGAAAATGTCAACTATAAATAAGTTGAAATATTTTTTATTCAGTTTTCTGTTGCCGTTGGGTATTATAGGTAAAGTTGTTGGACGATTACCGGTTAGCCGAAGTTTGAATGGCGGCGTTTTTTTAGGTAGTTTTTTGCAAGCGGTTATGATTTTTCTGTTTTTAACGGTTATAACGGCTGTGCCAAATCCGGTCTTGGGTGAAGATAATACAACCAACTCAAATTGCGAAAATACACAGGATGTATGGATGATAACAACAGAAACAGCATCATGGACTAAAGCAACAGAAAAAGAGTTTGAGAAAATATTGTATTGGCGGTTGGTCAAATCGGGAACGCAGAGACGTTGGGAAAAGTCGGACGCATCTACATTTTTTGTAACGCAAAATCCATCGGTTCCGATATTGATTTTTTCGCCAGGTTATACATCAACTAAAGCGGATACGGTTGAGATTGGATTAAAAATTCTTGGGCTTTGTGATTCACGCAAACCGATTCGTATGATTTTTTGGCAATGGCCTGCGGAGAAATTAGCTTGCCGTCTTTTACCGGATATTCGTTCAAAGATTCCGGTTGCGGAAGCGAATGGTTTGTATATATCCATGTTGCTCAAGAGGCTTAAACCTGAGAGCAAGGTTAGTGTGCTTGGGTTTAGTTTTGGTACGCGATTGCTTGGAGATGCGGTTGAAAATATAGGTGATTTGAAGCCGGCGGGGTTGAAGGTAAATTTGATTTATGGCGGTGCAGCGTCGGACAGAGATTGGCTTGCGGAAGGTAAACGCAATGGCAATGTCCCAAAAATCGCGAATAAAATTCTCGTATTTTATAATCCAGACGATTTCCGTTTGAAGTTTTATCCTTTTCTTTACGCAAACGATAACAATGTTGAACCGCTCGGTTCAAACGGTGTGCCAATGAATTTTATTGCTCGTGAGTATCGCAACAAAATCGAAATGGTAAATCTCTCTCCATATATCGGATTCAGACACAAAACTGTAATATTGATAGGAACAAAACAATTCAAAGATCGAATCAACGAATATTTCTTTTTTGAATAAATGTAATGTTCCAGTGGGTTTATTGTTTTGAGTTAATTAATAATTACTATTTGAATGGAATATACGGAATATATTAGACCTTTTCGCTAACCTGTAGGATACTATCCCTGACCCCTACGAAGGTGAGGAATTATTCGCCTCACTCGGATGCGTCTTCTTATTCCCCTCCTTCGGAGGGGTTAGGGATAGTATCGGAGGAGTTAAAGGCGGTTTTCCGTTGTAGGTTTTTTGTTGCGTTGATGTATTTTTAGGTTAGCGAAAAGGTCTAATAGCAGACGATCAGAAAAAATTTTATTTTTAGATAGTAAATTGGGATTGTATTTTTTGGCAAGATAAATTATACTTCCCGAACCGCGTTGGCAGATGCGGAGCAGCTGATACAGGTTTTAGAATTTTTGTAACACAAAATCCTGTAAGTTTGAATTGCGGAAATTTTGATTGAGTTCTGTGTAAATTGTGTTTGTGCAGAATGAGAATTTTTCGCATCAGATTGGTTATTATTGTACGATTTTTTTCTGTTTACCGAAGAAAAAAATTGCCGTACAATAATTTTTGTAACATTTAATCCAATTTTCAACTGTTCACACTTTAAATTTCGTTTACTGCTGCCCGATTATTTATCGGAAAGCAGGTTTTTCGCTCTTAAATCATGCAAT
>JAITDV010000287.1 GCA_031282385.1 Planctomycetaceae bacterium
CATCTAATACATTTAGTGATTTGTAAGTGGCATGGATTGCCTCACACGCCGCAATTTTTTTAGCTGTATATTTATTTAAAAGTTTTGGAATATCTTTTCCTTTTCATCAACAGGTTCTGACGCTTTGAAAATGCAGTCGAGAAACGATTTTTTTCATCAAATTGTTTATTCATAAATTTTTCTCCTAATTTATTTGAAAATATTTTTGAGAGTTGCTTTGTTTTCTCCAGCAATAATATGCAAGTTGTTGTTAAAGTTGTTATACTGTTCCTACTATAAATTGCCTGACTCAAGAGCGTAAAAGCCTGCTTTCAGATAGGTAAGTAGACGTCAAAGAAAATTTAAAGTGTGAACAGTTTAAAAGGTTTTAGGGGTTATTTTCTTAATGCCTAATCGATCAATCAATCAATCAATCAATAAATCCGATATTTCAAGCGGTTACTATGATTTGTTGTGTTCACGTCTGTAATTTGTTCCTAACCTCTAATCCCTTAATTGAGGGGTATGTTTATCCTATTCGTTCTTTTGTGTCGATCAGTTCTGTGCGGAAAATTTCTGATATTTTTTGTACAAGCGAATTGTTTGCGGCGGCTTCAAATATTGCGCGACTTTCAAGAGCTGATTTTACTACTGGTTGGTTGGGTTTATTTGTCTGTTTTCCTTCTTCGTAAACAAGACGCAATTGAACGGTTTTACCAACAGTTTGACATAAGGCACTGCGAAGTCTCGGCAACTCTCGTTCGCAATATTCTTTGGTTGACAGATTTTGAAACACGACAACGAATATGTCCGGTTTTTCAAATTGTACTCTCAAAAAAACCGAAGCCGATGAGCCTAAAATTCCCGTCACTGAATCCGCCGCACTTTGCCAAATCTCCGTCGCCTTAACCGAATCAATCTCATCCAACTCAATCGACCAAACCCGTGTTGAAGTCGGCGCGGTAACAGTTGTTACTGAATCATTGCGGTTATTATGGAATTGCGTTTCCGGCAACTTGTCATTTGTTGGTTTAATTGTTGTTGTTATGGTTTGTTGTCTCGGTTGTGGTGCGGTAAATTGATTATTGGGCGGTATAGTTGTTGGCGGTGCAGGTTGAACAATTCGTCTTGCAGGTTTTATGGTTTCATTGGACAAAACATTTGCCTTATCATTTGGCATGTTAAATTGAATTTCACCTCTGCGCAATTTGTCCAATAAAACCGTAACCATTTGAAAGTTATCCAAATAGGCAATTCGCACCAAAGCTAACTCAACCAAAACCCGCGTTTGTGTGTTATACCTCATTCTGCCGTAAGTTTGATCAAGAATTTGAATTGCAGCCAAAATGCGTTGTATTCCGAAAGTGTTGGCGAATGCCGCAGATTGCTCAAAATGCGACGGCGTGCAAAAAATCATCAATGACGCATTACCGCCCGAAACTATCACAAGCAAATCACGAAACAATCCCATCAATTGCTCAACCAACACCACAAGATCAACCCCCTCCGAAACCGCAACATCCAAATCCGAAAAAATCTTTAAAGTCTCACAACCCGACATTGATTCAAGCAAACTGAAAAGTAATTGATCGTTTGCCGTACCGAGCATATTGTGAACATCCGCCGATGTGATTCGTTGCGGCGCGAACGACAATAATTGTTCCAGCAACGATTGTGCATCACGCATTGAACCTGCAGCACGCCGAGCAAGCAGTTCGAATACGCCTTCTTCTGCGGATACGCCTTCGTTTATTGCGATTTCCGCCAGATGTTGCGCGATTTGCGTACTGTCTATTCCGGCAAAATCATAACGTTGACAACGCGACAGAATTGTAATAGGAATTTTTGAAGGTTCGGTTGTACAAAATATAAACTTGACATGCTCAGGCGGCTCTTCAAGAATTTTCAAAAGCGCATTAAACGCCTCACGAGTAAGCATGTGAACTTCATCAATTATGTAAATCTTAAATCGTGATCTGCTCGGACAAATTGATGCACTTAACCGTAATTGTCTGATTTCGTCAATTCCGCGATTGCTTGCTCCGTCAATTTCGAGAACGTCAATGTCCTCTCCAGTACTAATTCCAACACAGCTATCACATTCCCCACAAGGTTTGATCGTAGGTCCTGTAACACAATTCAACGACTTTGAAAATATACGAGCCGTCGAAGTCTTGCCAACTCCGCGAGCTCCAGTAAAAAGATAGGCATGACCAATTCTGCCGGTCGTAATCGCATTTGCCAACGCTTGCGAAATATGCGCTTGACCAACAAGTTCTTCAAACGTTTTAGGTCTATAACGACGTGCAACAACTTGATAACTCTCAGAACCAATAGAACGATCCGTTTCCAATTCCGCTTCCGCTTCCAATTTATCCGAAACATTTTTCACAGAAACATTTTTCACAGATTCATTATTCACAGATTCATTATTCACAAATTCATCAACATTATCAAATTCGCCAACCGAATCATTCGCAGTTTGATTTTTCGGTTCGTTAATTGTCTGATTTTGTGGATTGTCAACAATCTGATCTTTGGATTCATCCATAACCTCTTCCGCGTCGTCCAACCCAATATCGAGTCCAACCGTATTAACAAACTTACTTTGTTTTGCTTTTTTAGCCATCGTTTTATAATCTTTGTACTTGAAAATTCGCAGATTGTTTCTAAAAGAAAATTCAAGTGTGATGAGTACGTTGTTAAATTGGCAACTTAAATACATCTGAATACAGATCGTCCTATAAATTGCGCGACTTAAAAGCGTAAAAACCTGCTTGCCGTTCAGTAAGCAGGCAAAGATAAACGGAATTTTAAAGGTGAAAAGTTTAAAATTACCACCCAATTATCATATTTGATTCAATAATTTTTTTCGCGTGGTCAATATCTGTACCTGTTTCGTGCATGTACAATCTTATTGCGTGTACTTTATCGCCGGATGCTTTTGCCAGACACTCTCTTGCAATATCGCACGGATCGGTTTTGCCGTTTATTCCCAACGCGGATTTGGAAATTACCCAAGCATCACGCGGTCGGCGCGTAATACGAATTATTTCTTCCGTTGGGTAATAACTGTAAAGAATATTGCGTGCGCCTTCTTCATTATCAGACCACGCAATAACAATATGTGAGTTAGTTTCAATTTCAAATAAAGCCATTGATGACTCCGTTTAAGGTTTGTTAAATTGTTAATATTAAAGAGTAATTAAAATAAAGCTGCTTCAAAAACATAAAGCAACCAATAGGTAAACAAGCAGTATAAAATCACATTCGTCAATGAGTAACTCCTTGTTCAATTTCTTTGAGATCGTGTTGTATCATGTCGCGTACCAATTCAATAAAAGTATGTTTCGGTTTCCATCCAAGTTTATTTTTTGCTTTTGTTGCGTCGCCGAGCAAAGTATTAGTTTCTGTTGGTCTGAAAAAACGCGGATCAATTTCAATAATCGTTTCGCCGTTGTTTTTGTTTATTCCTTTTTCATTTAAGCCGGCGCCTTCCCAATCGATTTTTATACCAAGTTCGCCGAAAGCAACTTCGATAAACTCGCGTACAGTTCTTGTCTCGCCTGTTGCAAGTACATAATCTTCAGGTTTGTCCTGCTGCAACATCAACCACATACCCTCAACATAATCAGCAGCATGTCCCCAATCACGGCTTGATTCAATGTTACCGACTAATAATTTTTTGGTCAAACCTGCTTTTATTCTGCATGCTGTTCGTGTGATTTTGCGTGTTACAAAAGTTTCACCTCGAAACGGACTTTCATGGTTAAACAATATTCCGTTGCAAGCAAAAATCCCGTAAGCTTCACGGTAGTTTACTGTAATCCAATATGCGTAAAGTTTCGCAACTGCATAAGGACTTCGCGGATAGAATGGAGTTGATTCGTTGCTGGGTTTATCGGAAATACCGCCGAATAGTTCAGAGGTTGAGGCTTGATAGAATTTTGTTGTTTTGGTCAAGCCGAGTAATCTTATCGCCTCAAGCAATCTTAACGTACCAAGTGCATCAACATCACCCGTGTATTCAGGCATATCAAACGCAACTCTGACATGAGACATTGCAGCAAGATTATAGACTTCATCCGGTTTGATTTCCTGCACAAGCCGGATAAGTGTGGGGGCATCTGTCATGTCCCCGAAATGCAAACGAAAACGATTACTTTTCTCGCTAGAATCAGGATAAATATTATCAATTCTACCAGTATTAAACGACGAACTGCGCCGCTTCATGCCATGTACAATATATCCCTTATCCAATAAAAATCGCGCCAAATATGCACCATCTTGACCTGTTATACCTGTTATTAAAGCTGTTAAAGGCATTATTCCAAAATTATAAAAAAATCCAAATCGAATCCGAAAATCACATTGGGAAATTCACTAGACTAACTAAAAAAACCAACCTATCGCCGTTTTAGCCGCGTCAAGTTCGCGTATTACAATAAATCGCTCTATTAAAGAACGTGTACTGATCGTATATTGTTCGTACTAAAAATTGCGTGACTCAAGAGCGTAAAAGCATTGCTTTTTGTGATAGGTAAACCGGCAACGGCAAAGGAAATTTAAAGTGTGAACCGCACATAAACAATTTAAAAACTCTACCAAAATTTTATAACAATGATAGAGGGGGGATGAAATTTCGGAATGTGGAATTTATTTTTTAGATATATTTTCTCCAACAGAACAGAAAAATTTCTACTTATAGGGAACTTCTAAAAACTCATTTTGTACACGAATTTTCACGAAAGATCACGAATTAAATAATTTGT
>JAITDV010000403.1 GCA_031282385.1 Planctomycetaceae bacterium
TCACGTAATTTGTTCATCCTTGAACTCTAATATATTGTTAAAATGGATAACTTTACTGTCCCCCAACAGCAAATAATATTCATTTCAAATTTTCCTGTCAAGACCAAAAATACAAAGAAACCGGCAGACGAAACTACCGATAAAATCAAACCGATCATTGAAGAAAATGTCGGCGCAACCTCTAAACCGAAATCTGACAATCGCAGTGAACGCATCCGCCGCGCTATCGGCTCCGGTTTACAAATTTACAACGCCGTGCAAGGTATGAAAAAATAGTATCATTCCCTTGTTTATCTAGTTGTCCTTGAAAAAGTCATTTGGTGCTATAAATTCTGGGCTTATCAGGCTGCAATTTAGAGTTATAATTTGCAATGTTGTTATTGTTTTATCCGTGATTTTCCTTAAAACCTTGCAAATATTATCAAAATTAATTGACAAGGAGTCCCCTTTCAGATTAGGTAAACAGGCGGTGATGAAGGAAATTTAAAGTGTGAACAGTTTAAAACGATTGAAAGAACAAGGGTTATACTTCCAAACCCTAGAGACGAGTCTTGATAAAATTAAGACATTACAGGATTCCTCTTTGGAAAGGTTGCGTAGGGTGGGCAATGAATTAGCACAATATCTCCGACAATTAAAAGAAAAGTTACCTCATGAATAAACGGTATGGCATTGTTCCAGTGATATTATTGAATCGCTTTTTGCGTATTACAAAAGTAGAAAATCACCAAATCTCATGAATGGAGTAACCAAACAAATCCTATGCTTACCACAGGTGACCGCAATTGATTCAAAAAAGGGCGCGCTGCATCTCAATTTCAAAGAGTATTTGGAGAAAAATACTCTGGAAAATATTAACCAATTGAGAAATAAGCACCTCCCAAAAAATCAAACACTCAAAAGAAAAAAAACACTGAAAAATTTACACTCCGTTTTATAACAAATTTTACACACCCTACCTGCAAGGACGACATTATTTACTATGACGGATAGTGCCGCCGCTAGCGCGGCTTGAATCGGAAGAGGGAGTTGATCCGGCGGTTGTGCTGTGCTACACCGCCGGTTATTCATAATGTCGTCCCGGCAGAACTTAGATCTGCTTAGTTTTTATTCCCTTTTTCCCTATTCCCTTTTTCTTAAACAATTGAATCTTGCGACAGAATAGTTACTTTTTTCTAATAATTGTAATTTTATGTACTTTCGTTTAACTCGAATATAACATTTGAGATTGCTAATTTAAGATTCCTAAATCCCCCTGCTGTTAAATTTGTTTTATCCGCATATAATCTTTGAGTTAGTTTGTTTGTTGTCGGTAATGATCAAAATTGTTTTTTTAGAATGTTTACAATACCGACAGTCAGATAATATTACCATCGTTTATCTCATTTTGATGAAGAGATAAGAAAACAAAACACTTTTGGTTATTATGCAAGCATATCAAAATCATTTTAAATTGTTCACACGTGAATTTCTAATGATCTTCGCAAGTTTTCCGACAAATAAACTTGTTAAATTTGAGTTAAATAACGAAATTGTAAGTATGAATAATTTAAAAATTTTCTTGATTTTATTTTTCTTTATTTTTTTTGCTGTTTCAAATTTGTCTGCTCAATCTGTTCAAGCTGAAAATAAATCAAATCCGAAAGAGAGTTTGACTATAATCTCTTCCAATCCGTCTGATAAAATTGCATCTGAAACCGATAACAAGCTCAGTGAAAAACTTGACAACGCCTACAATTCTGAAAAACCGCTAGAAGATTGGACAGAATATATTATTAAGAAATCTGATCGTCAATTTGATTTTAAGTCAGTTCCGGTGGGAATGTATTCTGAATATAAATTCATTTTGTCCAATCCATTCCAGGAAGTACTTCATATTGCAAGCGTATCGTCGAGTTGTACTTGCACGTCTGCGTTTGTGTTGGATGGAAAGGATACACTTCAAACTTATGATAAAACTGCGATAGTTGCGCGGCTTCGTTCGGTTGACAATACGTTTGGGCAAAAAAATGCAACAATAACAGTTCGTATTGATAAACCTTCGGTTGCGGAGATTCAATTAAACACACACGGTCAGATTCGTGCGGATATTTTGTTTTCGCCATCGGAGCTGCGTTTTGAGTCAGTTGATTCGGGTACGGAAAAGACACGGACGCTCACAGTTAATTACTACGGCAAAAACGCTGCGTGGAGAATTGTTGACATCAAAAGTACAAATCCGCATATTGAGTCTAAAATTGAATCAACACAAATTTACCCAAATCAGATTATCACAACAATAAAAGTAACACTAAAAGCCGATGCGCCTGATGGTGAATTTACAGATCGAGTGGTTTTAATTAGTAATGAACCTGAGAATCGTCGGGAGTTACCGGTGGTGGTGAGAGGTCGAGTTGGCGTAACTATTTCAGTTGCTCCGGCGACGGTTTTTTTCGGCTATCTTAAAACCGGCGAAGCTTCACAGACAAAATCCGTTTTGCTAAAAGGAACCCAACCTTTCAAAATAAAAAAAATAACTTGCGACAATCCCGCAATACAAGTTATCACCGAAATCAATTCCAATTCGCCCTCAAAACAAATTCAAGTTTTACCGTTGCGCTACTCAAACCCCGCAACCGGCGAAGGTAAACCCATTAACGGCAAAATGGAAGCAACTGTAAAAATTGAAACTGACTTAAACAATTTAACTCCAACTTTCAATGTGTTGATGGAAATCAAAGATTAAAAATGTAAACTGTTCCTACTTTAATTTCGTTTACCGCCGTTTACTTATTTATCGGTAAGCAGGTTTTATGTTTTTGAGTAACGTAATTTATAGGACGAACAGCGTAATAAATTTTATGTTAAAAATAGGTACTCATATTTTTTCGTCGCGAATGTTTGTTGGTACGGGCAAGTATTCGTCTTATGAGTTAATGCAAGATGCGCTTGCTATTTCTGGTGCAGAATGTATTACTGTTGCGGTTCGTCGTGAGCGTCTTTTTGATTCGTCGGGGCGCCGATTGTTGGATTTTATTGATCTTAATCGTTATACGATATTGCCGAATACGGCGGGTTGTTTTAGTGCAGATGATGCGGTGCGAGTGGCACGTCTTGGACGAGAAATTTTGGGGCAGATGGGTAATGCCGGCGCAAGTTGGATAAAGTTAGAATGTCTTGGCGATGCGAAAACGCTTTTACCTGATCCGGTTGAAACAGTACGGGCAACAGAGATATTGGTTAATGACGGTTTTGAAGTTTTGGTTTATACGTCGGATGATCCGATAATTGCGAAACGTTTGAAGGGGTGTGGAGCTGCTGCTGTTATGCCGGCGGGCAGTCCGATTGGTTCGGGACAAGGAATTTTGAATCAAAATGCTTTGCGAATTTGTCTGGAATATCTCAAGGAAAATGATCCTGATTATCCAGTGATTGTAGATGCGGGAGTTGGTACGGCAAGTGATGTGACTCTGGCAATGGAATTAGGTTTTGACGGTGTATTATTGAACACTGCAATTGCCGGTGCAAAAGACCCTATTAAAATGGCAGAAGCAATGAAAAAATCTTGTGAAGCCGGAAGATTGGCATACGAAGCCGGACGAATCCCAAAAAAACTTTACGCTACTGCCAGTAGCCCAATTCGGGATTTTTAAACAGTTCACACTTTAGATTTCCTTTGTTGCCGCCTGCTTATCTATCGGAAAGCAGGCTTTTACGCTCTTGGGTCTCACAATTTATTGTACAAATAGTATATTCTGAGAATGAGTTTATATGAGAGAAATATTAGACCTTTTCGCTAACCTGTAGGAGAC
>JAITDV010000298.1 GCA_031282385.1 Planctomycetaceae bacterium
GATGCGAATAAAGGAATCGTGAATAACGATTACGAACCTTATACCGATCTGATTACACAAATGAAAGAAATTAACGAACAGGTTTTCGATTTGATTGAGTATTTTGATACTCAAAAACGTTTCTGATGGGAAACAATCCCATTGCCACTGCCGGTTTCCCGATTTAAACAATAAAGAGATTGCGGTTATTTTTTTCCGCAACCTCTTTTTCAAAGAGAAAACCGATTTATTGTACATTTATTATTTTTGTAATTATTTAACTGAATAGATACAAAAGATCTAATACTCAACCGGCGCAACCTTTCAGAGAAAGGATTGCCTACCTTTCAATAAGTTCTTTGACTGTTTCGTAAATTATGGTTGCCAACTTAAAAACTTCTGTCGAATATTGATCCGGTTGTCCATTTTCCTGCTGTTCAAAATTTGCTGTTGCGTTTTTAATTGCCGTTGCAATTTCAATTGGCATTCTCGTATGATCAAAACCTCCGCCACCGGGAATCTTGTTACCAACAAATTCTTTAAAAGTATGAAACTTTTCAACTTCTGTTTGATCCGGTTTTATATCGTAGAAATGATAATATAACCAAATTTCAAAACAAGGATTACTTTGCGCAACAAACCAATTTTGATAGTTTTTATTATTTTCACGACAAAAAATTTTTAATTGATCTATTTGATTTCCCCACCGGTCTGTATCAATAACAAACCATATCATGTCTTTCAATCCATAGTCCAAAATATATTCAGGTGGTTTATTTTTGTTATGTAAAAAACGACGTTTGGCATCATCTTTCAATTTTTTCGGTGCAGATTGACCGTTTGCGCAAGGAATCGGAATTATTTCAAGATTCGAAACAAATCCCTGAAAAAATCTAAAATAATTAGGTTCTGTTCTTTCACCTTCACAAAAAATATAAATTTTTCTTGCGTCTTTGGACGGCTCAACCCGTTCATAAATTTTATTGCGACTTAAATATACCATTTTCTTATTGCCAATTTAAATCTTTTAAGTTCGACAAGAACGGAATACCGCCAAAACGTCCGTTCAAATAACCGTTTTCAATATCAACAGAATGATTGATCTTATAATCGCTCAACGAATAAAACCGCGATGAACCATCCTTGTCTTTTTGTACAAACCAAATTTCATCTGGTCGGAAAATTTTCTGATCTAATAGATACGATTCGTGTGTGGTGAAAATCAACTGACCTTTCATATTTTCGTTCCACGATAATTTTTTTATCATCTCCTTGATCGTCAACGGATGAATACTCCGTTCAATTTCGTCAATCAGGCAAACAATTTCCTTGTTGATGATTTTCTCTAATGCCGGAATATAATCAATAAGCCTTTTCGTTCCATCAGATTCTTGTTCCAAACCAAATTCAACGTGTTCCCCTGTATTACTGACATGATTTGCCGTTAATTTTCTGATCACCACTTCACCATTTTCTAAAGAGAGTGTTAATAATTCACCTGTTTCATGGCAAGTAAAAATAGTCCAAGTATTCGGCTTGCGATTCTTTAAATCTGCAACAATTTTATTTATGTCTTCTTGATTGAAATAGTTTCGTTCTACTTTCTTTACTTCAAGTTGGTTAATACCCGTGTTTAAACTCGAAATGAATTTGTTGATAAATTCTTTGGTCTTCGTATTCGATGCTAATAACTTTGTAATACCTTTTGCCTCTGTTCGGACTGTAATAACAACAAGTTGATTGATAAACCAGCTGTACGCTTGTTTTACCGTTGCGAAATCATCGGGGAATTTTTTGCTCAAATAAGTCAGCAGCAACTCATAATGCGCAACCGACTTTGCAACAAATTCCGCAAAATACTTCTTCTTTTCGTCATTGCCGGAAAGATTCAACTGAATGTTCTGAATACCATTTTCAATTGTCCGTTCAAAAATCAATAAATCTTCCTTTTTTGTTGTTTCGGCAAGATATTCGTACAAAATACCGTTTTCGTCAAACGTGATCGTATAATAAAAAACTCTTAAATTGGAATAAAATTCAATTGCCAAAGAGATCGGTTCCGTTAAACACAATTGATCAAGTTTGAATTTTAATGTCTTGACTTCGGCGGTGATTTTTCCTTTTGTAGCAAATGATTTAAGAAGATTAATTGATTTTATCAGATTCGATTTACCAGCTCCGTTGGCGCCGTAAATGGTACTGAAACGTAAAATCTCATATTCCCCAACATTGAATTTGTGATGCGGCAATTGAGATGCCTTGTTGGGAAACATTTGAAATTCCGTTTCCGCTTTAAAAGAAAAAATATTTTTCGCCGTAAATCGAATAATCACAATATCCTCTTTGGTTATGAACCGCCTTTTCTTAAAAAAATCGTCGGAAAATCGACTTCTTGCTGTTTCAATAAATTGTTGCTGATTGAGAAAATGCCGGACAGGTGTGAAACAATCAGTATTTTTTTCGTGTGGTTCGTGAGTTAAAAAAGAATTTTAAAATAGGTAACTATTTTACCATTTCACAAACCAACGGCAAGTCCTCCATTTTTTCAAAAGAAGTCATTGAACAAAACGAAGAAAACAAACGGATTTTTTTATGTAAAGGAATTTGAAAAAATAATCTGCGCTCATCTGCGAAAATCTGCGGACTTCTCTCTCTTATTTCATTGATAAAGCCGTGAACCGATTCGTACTAAGGTTGCGCCTTCTTCGACGGCAATTTCAAAATCAT
>JAITDV010000304.1 GCA_031282385.1 Planctomycetaceae bacterium
GTATCAAAATTAATTGACAAGGAGTCCCCATTCAGATGCTCAAACGAACTCGCCGCGAACAAGTTGGCTACCATTAAAACAACAAAAAGACTTTTTCAGGGACAACTAAATAGTTACCAATTCAGTAATTTGTCTTTTTGGTTTTGTCAAATATCTATTTCAAAAGAACGTATTGACAGAAATTTGGATTGCTGATATAGTGCGCAAACTTTTATTTTGCTGAACTGATTTTTTATTTGACTCAAGTCAATTAATTTTCGGTCTCATAACGTTTATAAAAAATTTTTTTACTGTGTTTTGCAATCGTTTCGAATTAATTTCTCAAAATTAGAATTGCTGTAGGTGATTTAGTTTGAGGTTGACGTTAATTCAAACATGAACGATTAAGAACACAAAAAAGTCCGAGCGTTGTTTGACTCTGTGTATGTTGAATTATCGTGTTGATGGTTCAATTGAGATACACGGAAAGGTACGGATTAAGTGTTGCGCAAAATTCGAAGTAGGTGATGCAACTTTGCTCCGTCAAATAGCAGACTTCTACCATATTGTAAAGTCTGACAGAAAATGAGAGGTGTAAGATAAAAATGACGAAAGTGATTACAGAAATGCAAGTTGGTAATTGCAATGTCAATTTCGATGGCGCTGTTTTTGAAGTCAAAGATTCCGCCAATTTGGCAAATGTTAAAATGGGCAACGGGGGGGGGGGGGGGCAGACTTTTTGATAATCTGGATAATTCTTATCTTGATTCTTGGGCTGCTTCTGCCAAACCTTATTCTATTTTTTCTGCTTTTACGCTTGTTGAACTTTTGGTTGTGATTGCGATCATTGGTATATTGATTGCGATACTTTTACCAGCGGTTCAAGCAGCCCGTGAATCTGCACGGCGTATGAGTTGTTCAAATAAACTCCGCCAACTTGCTTTTGCGTGTCATACGCATGCAGACGCATACGACAAATTGTTACCGCCTGGTACTTCGGCAAAAAAAGCCAATAATAATGTTGGAGAGTGGTCAGCATTTTGTTATATGTTGCCATTTATTGAGCAGGACGCTTTGCGGCAACAAATTAATGTTTATCTTTCAGAAGCGTATGCTGATGGTAGCCTTCAAAGTATCACTGACCCAGCGACTTTAACGGTAGTTCGTGTTTGGCTGACAATCCTTGGTTGTCCAGGCGATCCGAATTTTCGTAAAACATTTACTGCTTACCCTGAAAGATACAATCTCAACTATTGTATAAGTGCTGGTGATTTTGTTGCAACAAGAACGGGAGGTTCCGGTCAAGCCGTCTGGGATATTCCATCAGGAACAATTCGCGGAGTCTTCAGACAATCTATCAGAGGCATTGGTATGCCGGATGGTTGCCGTAATATTGATGAGATAACAGACGGACTAAGTAATACTGTTATGTTGAGCGAGCGTATTACTGCGGGAAGTACAATTACTTTCTCAGCGGGTATGCAAACAAAATTCGCCTGTTTTGCAGGTAATGACGCGGATAATTCGTTAGTGGGTGTTCCAGGTAATGGCGGCGGTAGTGAACCAAGAAAAAATCCACGTAGAATGACAACAGAGTCTGATACTGATAACGCAAAACTTAATCCGCAAACTTGTATTAATCTTACTACCAGTAGTACGACACCGTCAGGTGTAAGTACATGTTTTCGGACTTCAAGTGCATACACAATGGGACGTTGGTACAGTGGTTATGGTGTTTCAACATGGTTTAGTACTATTATTCCGCCCAATGGACCTTCGTGTATATGTCGGCTAGACCCCACATATTACGGTATTCATACTCCTTCAAGTTACCACAGCGGGGGTGTTAATGTTGCACGATGTGATGCGTCTGTAAGTTTTATTTCTGACTCAATACGTTGTGGAAACCTATCAAGTCCTGCTCCTTATAGGGAAGCGTCGCCTTATGGAGTTTGGGGGGCGTTAGGATCAATTTCAGGCGAAGAATCGGATACAAATCCATAGTGATGATTTTGCCGTGTTGAAAGTTTATTTTTCTGTCCCGTTAAGGACAACAAGTTGGTAAAACAATGAATCAAACCGTAAAAATCGTCTCCTTGTGAGAAACGGACGAGGACGATTGGTTAAACTTTTCTACCAACAAGTTATTCTTAACAGGATGGGAAAATATTCATTGTTCGCCAAAGCTATATTATCGTTACAAAAAATTCTATAAAATATATTTACTTATCATATTTGAATTTTTGTAACTATTCGGTTGTGTGTGCGCATGTTCAGACAATAGCAACTCTAACAACATTTACTCAGTAGGAGTTTTCCTTGAATAACTCCCGGTTAAAACGGGGGTTATTCACGGAGAACCCTTACAGAGTAAATGCAATATTTTAACCTGTGAACAGTTTAAAAACTATTTTTGACAGAATTATCAAAATTTTCAGGATTGATAAGTTTAGACAATAAATTTATTTTATTTACGAATTAACATGAAGTTGCACAAATTATTTAATTCGTAATCTTGAGCGAAAAGTCGTGGACGAAATGAGTTTTAAAAGTTCCCAATAAAAAAAATTTTTTATGAACAATTACAAAAAATTTAGTTTATCGTTTAAGATCAGCTTGATAACGATTTTTATTTCGTTGTTATTAGGTTGTTCAGGTAGTAATATTTCTGGACTTGTTCCGTGTGAGGGAACAGTTCAGATAAATGGTCAACCAGTAGAAAACGCAAATGTTATTTTCTCCCCAAAAACAAGCGGAAGAAGTGCCGGCGGAATGACAGATAACAAAGGTTTCTACAAATTACATACAAACGTAGAGGTAGGTGTGTTACCCGGCGAATATCATGTAACTATTGTAAAATCAGTGCCTGCAACAGAGAAAGACGCACAACTAATACGTGAAATGCAAACAGCCGCTGAACAAAATGACGGAGTAGTACCATCAGCATTTGATAATGCGGTTGTAAATTTCAAATCCTTAACTGGAAAATACGATAATCAGAAAACATCAGATTTAACCGTAGTAATTCCAGACAAAGGTAATAAACAACAAAATTTTAATCTTGTTGTTGAACAGAAGTAGGTTTTGTATCGTTTCACCTGAAACTTGTATTCGGGTGAAACGATACCGAAAAATTTTTGGCTTGTTATGCTCTAATGAACAACCATGTCAGGTGATAAAAAACCGGTGCCGCAAAACATAAAGAATCTATTCTGTCGAGAGTACCATTGTGTCCTTGAATCAACGTTCCATAACCGCTTACTCCGCGATCACGTTTTATTGCCGACATTGTCATACTTCCGCAAAAACCAATAAAAGATACTATCATTGCTATCAATCCCGCATGCCACCATTGCGAAAACGGCGTAAAAAACCAAATCGCAACCCCAAGAAGCCCCGACGAAATCACACCCACCAATACACCCTCCCACGTCCGATTCGAATTTATTTTCGCCGCCACAACATGTTGCGATGGAACTTGAGACCAAAGATATTGAAAAACATCACCAAGTTGAACAACCACAACAAAGAAAAATAATAACCGAAAATTGACCCCACTCACCGACGGAAAATAATCAGATAACACAAGCATTGACACCGTCTCAGTTGGTAAATCTACCAACAACTCATCCGAAATAGCAGATGCAGGTATGTTCATCGTCAATATTGCCGGCACATAACTCAACGAATAAACACAAATCATCAACCCAAGCTGCAACTTCGCCGTCCGTTCCAAAAAACGCTTCGGATCACCCGAAACCGCCATAAAACCCGGTAAAACCAAAAAAACATAACCCGGTAACAATATCGAAAAAAGTTGATACGGAACAATACCGGTAACCGACTCAAACCACACCGGATTAACGCTAATCAATACAAATTGAAGCGGCGTAAAAAATACATATATCCAAAATAACGTCTGATGATCAACAGGACTCTTCGGCGTAAGCGTAATATACTCACGAAGCGCACTAATTGACATCACAAAAAATAAAAGCACTGTTGCCAAAGAACCAAGCATAAATACACACGCTATCGAACCAAAAAGAATCCACCACGCACGTATTCTTGCCCGAAACGAACACAGTATCGCAGGATCAACACCGTAATCTTCATAACGCCGCAGCCAATGAACAACACACGATACCAATATTAAAAGAAATAATACACCAACTAAAAAACAAATCGTTAAACTATCCACAACAATAAAAAAAATAATTTTCCAAAGAAAAAAATACTACCGTTTACGCCGTTTTGTTGTCCCGAACATAACTATAAAAATTATGGGAATCACATACAAAAATAACCACGGTCTCAACAAACACAATACAAAAACCGGAAACGAAACAACATAAACCCAAAAAGGTATCCGAACTAAATCACGCCACGCCAGCCAAACAAGAAATAATATCGGCGCAATTCTGATTATTGCGCCGTACTTGTTTACCGGATGATGCACCGGATCGCTTAAAGCAACATACCCCAAAACCGACGCAACTATAAGAAGCACCACCGCAACAACACCTAAACGAATCCGAAACGGAAGACGAAACCAAAATTCAAACACAAAAAATCTCCAAAAAAATTTCTACGTTTAAGTAACCCCGCATTCGACTAGAGACAAAAAATCCAAGCGGAGTATTAGAGACTCCGCTGGACACCATGTACGGGTTCGCGTGACAACAAGCCCTAGACAAAAAAACTTGCCGTCCCACATACATGTTACACTCTTGCGAGTGCATTACGCCCGAAGGGATTCGAACCCCCAACCCTCGGTTCCGAAGACCGATGCGCTATCCAATTGCGCCACGGACGCGTGTACTGTTCGGTACCATAAATTGTGTGACTCAAGAGTGTAAAAGCCTGCTTTCCGATAAGTAAGCAGGCGACGGCAAATGAAATTTAAGGTGAGAACAGTTTAATATATTCAATACGTGTTGGAATATTTGTTGAGTAAAATTTATTGCGGAGGATATATTGGTGAATAATTTTGCCAAATTGAAATCATCTTGCAACAACTCAAATCAAAACTCCAAAAATATCCAAAATCCAAAAATACACACCCAAAATCAACCAGATAATCCTACCAACTCTCAAACTATTCACAATCCCCCATGTAAGAATTATTGTCCAATTAGAGTTTATCATTAGCCTACGTATCTGTTTGTACTATAAATTGCGCGGCTCAAAAATGCAAAAGCCTGCTTTCCAACAGGTAAGCAGGCGACGGTAGAGGAAATTTAATGTGTGAACAGTCTAATAAATATTACGGCAAAAAATCACTTCTCAACAAACCTTTTTTTCCAGTTGTTGTGCCATGCAAAACATGACATCTTGAACAATTTTCCCAGATGTCAAGTTTTTGTCCATGTATTGTATGAATTTTATTTTTGTCATGACAAGTTACACATGACATTGAACCATTGATCGGTTTTATTATCTTTTTTTGCGCCGATACAATTACACTTTTATCTTCTGTAACTATATCATGGCAAACCGTACACTTGTCCGCATCGTCAATAAACACATGACTTCGCATGACCGGCCACAACGCATATTTAATTTGGTAATCATGATCGACAGTTTGTTGATTGTTTATGCTTGTGTTTGTTTTTTTGTTTCGTGGTTTTATCAATAAATCATCGGTGGAATTACTTCTTTCCGGCAAATCAACAATAAACTCGAAACCCGATTTTGCCGCTCGTAAATTATGCAACCCTGATTTCAAATCAACTTGGGCAAGCCAACTCTTGTCATATTTTACCGCCCAATCTACACGCCGTTCATCAACAAAAAGCTCTGGAACATAAGGCGGTACTAATTTGTCTTGCGTATATAACCGCGTAAAAGGATCAGGTTGCCAGGTACAAATTATCGTTACATTATTTTTGCTAAGACGCGAATTTGGCAACGGCGAAATTAATTTGAATTGTATGGCAATATCTTCTTGCGTAGGCGGTGTTGTCTGTTGTTTCACTATGTCAACTCCGCCCAACCAAATCGGTTTGCCAATCGCATCCATCACTGTCTCAAAAACCAAAAAACCAATAAACAAAATTAAAACCGCAATAAAAACAATTTGTAAAATCATATAAAGAAACGGTCGCCAATCCGGAGGGTCAGGTATCGGCGTTTCAGGCAAAAAAATAGATGTAAATTCATTGCGCAACATAAAAATATCTGGAATTAATCTGGTTTTATCCAATTGATTATACTTTTGTATAAAATTGTTGGATCAATTGGTTTTGTGATATGATCGTTCATTCCTGCCGCTATACATTGTTCTTTGTAACCAGCCATTGCGTGTGCGGTCATTGCGAGTATGGGCAAGTTTTTGTTTTTTGGATCTTTTCGCATTGCTTCTGTTGCTTGAAATCCGTCCATTTCGGGCATCTGAATATCCATAAACACCAACTTGTAATCCTTCAATCGTACCATCTCCACCGCAATTTTACCATTCGACGCAACATCAACTTCAAAACCTTTACGCTTCAATAACTCTGTGGCGACGAGTTGATTTATCTTGTTATCTTCTACAAGCAAAATCAATGCGCCGCGTAATTTTTCTGGAATCTCAACATCTGGCGGCTTTTCCTCTGCCGTTTCTACAGACGTTGTTTCATTTTTTTTTGGTGTTGTTTGTACTGTTACTTGTGTTGTACTAACATCGACATTTACATCAGGCAATAAAAATTTTGCCGTGAATCTAAAGGTTGAACCGCGTCCGCGTTGGCTTTCACATTTAATATTGCCGTTCATTGCTTCAACAAGACTTTTTGTTATCGAAAGTCCCAAGCCTGTACCGCCGTGTTGACGAGTTGATGAAGAATCAATTTGCGTAAACGGAGTGAAAAGTCTGCGCAATTCTTTTTCCGTCATTCCTACTCCAGTGTCCGAAACGGCAAATCGTATTAAAAACGAATTATTATCAACTTTGTCAATTGCGTTGTCAATTTTTTGCGGCTTCGCCGAAATAATCCCCGAATCCAAAATATTTGTTACTTTGGCATTCAACTCAATCATTCCTTTTTCCGTAAATTTGACCGCGTTACTCAATAAATTATCCAACACCTGCTTCAACCTGTTTCCATCACCAATAACTTTCTCCGGTAACCCTTCCACATCAACCGAGAATTGTAAACCCTTGCCTTCTATTTCAGGTCTGTATTCACGGACAACTTCTTCAATTATATTCATCGGCGAAAATTCCTTCAATTGCATTGTCAACTTGCCTGATTCAAGTTTGGCGAAATCTAATATATCGTTAATAATTACGAGTAATTTACGCGCAGATTTCTCCATCGTAACAACTAGTTCGTGTTGTTCGTTGTTCAATTTGGTGTTTAAAATCAGATTTGCAATGCCAAGAATTGCGTTCATCGGCGTTCTTATTTCGTGACTCACATTGGCAAGAAAATCATTTTTCAACCTCGCCAAATCTTCCGCAACATTACGCGCGTTTTGTAAATCATTCTGTACTTTCCGAATTTGTGTAACATCCACAAGCCATACCATTGCGCCTTTTTCCGTATAGTAATCCGTGTAAAACAAATTCGCGAGCATTTCTTTGGGTTCGCCGCTTTTGGTTCGCATTGAGACGTCTCGCCAATGAATAATTTTATTTTCAAGAAGTTCGTCGAATAATTTACGTGCGCAATCTCGATCTTGAAAGAAGTCGCTCATTTCTTCTTCGCCGTTTACGCCTAAAAAATCTTGCATGAATGGAGTTGAGAATCGGATTTTTCCGTCAACAACAATTGAGAAACATACTGGACTTGAGTTGAGTACATCGAGCAGGAGTATGCGTTCTTGTTCCAACGCAAATTGAGCTTTTTTGAGTTCGCGTAAATCGCGGACATAACCTACAACCATAAACACTCCTTTGCGATTAACTCGAACCAATGTAACTTCAGCCGGTAATAATTCACCTGTCGCCGTTTTATGCATCCATTCAAAAACAACACGACCGGTTTCAAATGCCGTACGCAA
This sequence comes from Planctomycetaceae bacterium, assembly GCA_031282385.1. Classification (GTDB taxonomy): domain Bacteria; phylum Planctomycetota; class Planctomycetia; order Pirellulales; family Thermoguttaceae; genus WRKP01. The sequence goes on from JAITDV010000304.1 coordinate 7,969, forward strand.
TTTTTCTTTCACAAGTTGGATTGAGTTCATTCCATTGGGTTGTTGTTCAGGCGAAAATTCCCTGAAACGTTCTATAAATTCTTGTTTGTAGCGCAAACCGAATAATTTTACCGCTTCAAAATTACAATCAACAAGATTCATATTCTCATCCCAGAACGAAACACAAAGCGGAGTTGCGTCAAGCATTATTTGAGTACGTTCTTCTGCAGCGCGTTCACGGAAATCGTAAAGTTGTGTTACCATAGAGTTGAACGCTTTTGAGAAGTTGCCCATGAAATCAACTCGTTGCGAAAAGTCACCTATTGCAACTTGTTCAACTTGCCACGCAAGATGACGTAAATTAGCTTGCAATGTTTTCAGATAACCTGCTACTGCACCGCGAATTTGTATGTCAATATCAAAATCGCCGCTAGCAAATAAACGTAAAATCTCACGTGTCTCAAGAAGTTCGTTGTACAACAATTCAAGGTCTGCACTTGTAATCACGCTTTTATTAGGAAACGCTTCGGCAAACGGAATTGTACTACGACCAACCAAAAGTTGACGTAAACTCGTTATTTCACTTTTATCGGTACTCGACATGAAAATTTTTCAAGATATAACTGGTTGCAATCCAAATGCAAATTATCGTAACTTCTCCAAACTATTCATAATTTAATTTCGGTAATCTATGCAACCTCAGCAACTGAAAACCTGCATTAATATTTCAAACTTTTCGCACTTTAAATTTCGTTGACCGCCGTTTGCCTAACTATTGGAAAGCAATGCTTTTACGCCCTTCTGTTACGCAATTTATAGTACGAGCGGTATAAGACTAAAAAAACACTGACAGTAAGAGGCGTATTGTCGCAAATTATTAATAATCAGTCAATGACTACAACACAATATTATAACTTAATTTCAACTAACAAATCCGCTCAAACGAAACTTTACAATTGTTGTACATGAAATCTAAAAACAATATGTAAGTTTCATGTTATTTGCCTTCGCTGCTATTAACAGAATAAATGTAATGTCAAAATTTTATAATCATATAATATTGCATAAACTCTTATTTAGATGCAATTAAAAAATTTTGATTTGGAAAAATTATTTTTACATAGACTTTTTAACTTTCCATTTTACAGTCGATTTTTTTATAATATTGCAGAGTAATTTCCGGCAAAAGATCAAAATAAAATTTATCGATTACGTAAAAAAACGAATACTTTTATGTAACGTTTATAGTAATAAAATCGATAGTATTGATTACAATAATTATGTCGGAAATATCGATTCTACAACTGCGATTTCATAACCGACAATTTCATTTTTGGGAACTTCTAAAAACTCATTTTGTCCACGAATTTTCACGAAAGATCACGAATTAAATAATTTGTGCAAATTTGTGTCAATTCGTGGACAAAATAAATTTATTGTCTAAATTTGTCTATTCTGAAAATTTTAATAATTCTGTAAAAAATAGGTTTTTAGGAGCTGCCTTATGAAAATAGAAATTTTTGGACTTTTTTCATATCAACATTAGCCGGCGCGGTTTTGTCTTCTAGGGCAATTGCGGCAACTGTTCCAACTCCTGCTCCAATTGCCATACAAATATTCTGAACACGATAACTCGAATGAGCTTCATGCGTGCCGCTAATACAACGTCCGGCAACAAGCAAACCATCCACCTTTTGCGGAATCACAGATGTTAACGGAATATCGTAAGGTTTTACTCTTGCAGCGGAACCTTGAATTTCTGATGATGTTTGATTTTCCGCTTGACCGCTTCCAGCCGGATTGTGAATGTCTATAACAAAATTTGCCCCTCGAACAATTGCGTTGTCCCACTTTCGACCTGACACAAGGTCTTCACGTTTCAATTGTTCCAACCCGCAAATCCGCCGCGTTTCACGAACTCCAATCACCGCCGGCATGTGCGAAACGTAAATGTTTTCATAACCCGGCAAATATTTTCTCATAAAATCAACAACTTGAAACGCTTGACGACGGCATTCCAATTCGGCTTTTGTTAAGTCTTCAATTTTTGTTCCGAAAAGACGGTTGATTTGTGTTGCGTTGACGCATGCTTTTCCGCGCCGTCCCATTTTGTAGGTGCGGACAACTCCGACTGTTTCCGGCAATTCACCGTTTTTTTGCGCCGTAACCGTAACTGTTTCCCAAGTTTCTGTTGCGTTAATTTTTGTTGCCCGTGCCGCTTCTTCACTGCCGCAATATTTAGCGTTGTCCGCAACTCCTTCAACCGCAAACATAATAGACATCGGTTGCACCAACCCATCGTCTGCACGACCAACCTCAAAAGGAACTCCCGACAACACCGCAACATCCGCATCACCTGTTGCATCAATAATCAACTTGGCACGAACAATAATTGTTCCTTCTTTTGAAATTGCTTTGACTCCGACAATTCGGTTGTTTTCAAGAACTGGTTCGGTAACCCAAGTGTGCAGTAGAATTGTTGTTCCAGCTTTTTGGAGAATATCGGCATAGTGTAAATCGGCACGTTCGGGATCGAAACTGTTACCGCCAATTTTTTTGTGGACTTCTTTGACAAAAGGACTTTGAACTCCGCCCATCAATGGCCAAACCCGCGCGTGAATCCCCATTCCGCCAAGCCGACCGTAACGTTCAAGAATCAACGTTTTCCGTCCAAGCCGAGCCGAATTTGCCGCCGCCGCAAATCCAGCCGGACCGCCACCGCAAACCAAAACTTCCGTCTCAAAAGAATGATTGACGGAACTTGTTAAAATAGCCGGCGTTGTGTTTTTACCCGCCGTTGCAGAACTTAAAACGCCAACTGTTGTCGCTCCGGCTAATGTACCCAATAATTGACGACGATTCATGTTAAGTGCCATAATTTTACTCCTTTAATTTAATTGTTATATTTTTCACACTTTAAGATTCGATTTTATTTTTGACAAAGGACAAAATTTGACTTTGGAGATATGACAAACTTGAATGTTATATTAAAATCCGAAATTTCAAATGTAATAAATATAAATGTTTTAGTGAAATATAATTTTACGTTGTTAAATTTGATTTAAAGATTATTTACCCCAATTAGTCCTATCGTCTCTAAAATTTTCGTTGGGACAAATGTAACAATATGTACAAATAAATCCTCAATCAATTCTAACTTAAACCCTGCAATAAACAGAGTTTTTTACTTTTAAACTGTTCATACTCTAAATTTCCTTCACCGTCGCTTGCTTACCTATCGGAATGCAGGCTTCTACGCTCTTGAGTCACACAATTTATGGTACGTCCAGTATATTCACGAGGTGAAAATCTGCCGTTTGCGGTTTACCAACTTTCACATTATAACGCAATTCTCCCCGCAACGCATTAGAAGGAATTTTATATGGAGCAGCGTGATTGGTGTTATCATCTTTTGCCGGATTGGGGTCTTCCCAATTGATAAAAACGGCATATTCTCCGGGAATCACGCCGCTTCTTTTATTGCTTGCAAGTATCAATTGATATTTTCCTGATTTGTCGGTAATTCCAAACGCCGGTGGAGGAACAGTCGTAGCGTCGGAAACTGCTTGAAATAATACTTTTAGATTCTCCGCAGGTATTCCGTCAACAGTAACTGTTCCCGAAATTTGAGTTACCTGTTGCCCGCAACCGGTGCAAACACAAAATACGACAACAAATAACAATAAACAAACAAATAATTTTTTACTCATTTTTTTCCTTGCAAAGGCAATCTCTCGTAATTTATTTTGTCCACAACTTGCACAAATAACCACAATAATAAGTAACATCAATTTTGCGTACATTTATGAAAATTCGTGGACAAAAAGATTTTAAACTGTTCACACTTTAAATTTTGTTTACCTTTGCCTGCTTACCTATCGGAAAGCAGGCATTTACGCTCTTGAGTCAAACAATTTATAGGATAAACAGTATGAAAATTGCCTAAAATAATTTTTTGAAGTTATATTTTCTGGTTACGAATACACAAAATTACTGTAAAATTTGTTTAGAAATATTGTTTACGGCGATTTGTGCATTCACGGTTAAAAACAATTTTGAAATGATGTTACGGTAATGTTGCTAATTCGCCGTCCATAATTCCGATACATTTTCCCCAAACACCGAGATTATAAGTGGAAGTAGTAGTACTCCATCCGGTACCAATGTTAATAGTATCAGAAACAAATCTTACGGAACCGTCCGCCAATGCCGAATTGATTCCGCCGGTGTGATATGAACCCGCAGAACGTGAACATGTATGTTTTCGATTGGCGTCGCTATCGGTCATTGTATTGTAACAATATGACCAATCATGCGATTTAAGCGTTCCTGATCTTGAAGACATGGTATAAGTGTTGTTTCGGGGAACACTTGCCCAATATGTTGCGCGGTAAATATCCGCAGCATCTTTGGGATTTTTGGGAGAATGCCTCTCGACAAAAGCAACAGTATTTGACGTACCATCGGTAATAGAGTCAAAAGATTCAAAATTAGCAACTTGAGAAAAACCTCTGTTGACGTTATGAAAAATTCCCCGCAATGTCGGACGGTTTGCATGACCAACACGATCCCACCAAAAATTCGCGTCAGTGTTGGCACCGGCTACTGCACGATAAGATGTTTGATATTGGTCAAATGGTGTGTAACCGCCGCCATCGATAGCTGAAAACTGTTCCGTACTGGGACGTGTCAATTTGCCTACGCCAACATCGGAAGGACATTCATAAATCGACATTCGCAACGACGCCAATTCTTTATTCCGACCAGGCGGATAAGTTACAACATCATCATTTGCCATACTTGCTTGAGGGTTGTACAGTTCATACGCCGCTGTTTTTTCCAAATAAGGCAAAATTGCAACACCCCAAATAGAACGAAACGTGGTCAGACAAGTGTCCATATTTCCAGCTGATCCGGTTTCATTGGTTCGTGCTGCTACCGCTCCGGCGGGCATACAACTAAAAGAATCGTGATAATTGTGTGTCGCAAGTGCTAATTGTTTCATCTTGCTGGAACATTGCGCACGACGTGAGGCTTCACGCGCCGCTTGAACCGCTGGTAAGAGTAAAGCAATCAAAATCCCAATAATCGCAATCACCACAAGAAGCTCAACAAGAGTAAAACCAAGTAAACAAAGAAAAGGCTTGGGAGAAATCCACAGAAAATTATCGTAACAATAATTTGG